>JBCCGO010000018.1:0-18904 GCA_039029235.1 Bacteroidota bacterium
ATCAACTCCGATCCCAGACCACCCAGCGAACTCCGAGTGAGGAAGAACGCCTCTTTATCCAGGTCCAGCGCAAGCTGCTCGCAGCTACCACCAACGGCTTGCCAGGTGCAGTTGTTATCTCCCCAGCAGAGCGAGAAGCTATACGCACTAAGCTAGCCTTCTACTATAGCAAGACAGGCTTTCCTTACGTCAAATCCCTCTTTGACGAGCATCATTCGAAGCATGTGCAAGATCTCGAGTGCCAGCTGCTGCTCTTTGCGCAAAGACTGATCAAAGAGGATAAAGGCGAAGCATCGGGTCGGGAGGATCATGTAGCCAAGCACCACGAGCGGCTAGAGTGGTTCAAGACGCCGCTAGCGCCAGCAGACCTCTTTAAAAAGCGCAGCATCAAGCCTGGGGAGCCAGTGAAAGAAATCCACAAGCTCCTCTTGACTGGGGATCCAGGGACCGGTAAGACGACCCTGAGTAAGCAACTAGCCTATCAGTGGTCAGCGGGTGAGTGGGGCCAAGAATTCGACGCTGTCTACCTGCTTCCAGTCAGGAACCTGCAGCAGAGCCAGTATGATGGTAGGGATTATGACAGAAAGAAGACGCTATCGACGGCCATCGTGAACAACTGCTTCGAGGCTCCAGGTAACGAAGCAGCCTACAAACGGCTTCGGGATCATATCGAAGCAGAACTCCAGAAGCCGACGACCTTAGTGATCCTAGATGGCTTGGATGAGCGAGCAGGTGCCAGTGCGGAAATTCTAAGGCAAGCCCAAGCAGGTACTCACAAACTGCTGATGCTCTCGAGGCCTTATGGGATCGATACAGAACGGAGGCTGGCCAATATCATCGAGGTAGAACATGCAGGCTTCAATGACGAGCAGCTGCGGGCCTATGTCCAGCAAGAGGTCTCAGATGCAGCGCTGTCAGCCGCGCTGCTGGGCTACCTCGAGCAGCACGAAAACATCCGTGCTATTGCCCATATACCAGTTAACTTGCAGATTCTTTGTACGTTGTGGCAAGATCCTCATGCTGGCGTACAACAGGAGCTAGGGCAAGGTAGCTTGCCAGGGCTCTATGTCAAGCTTACCGAATGGGTGTGGCGTCGCTACAAAAAGCGCCAGCAGGAGGGCGTATCTGCTGGGGACCGAGAAGCGTTATTCGATAAACTAGGCAAGATAGCCTTGAGCGCACTCGAGGCAGGTGAAATACTGATTTCGCCAGGGCTGATCGATAAATCATTAACAGATCGAGCAACAGATGCAGACGAAGTGAAGAATAAATGCCAAGATGCGGGCTTCTTGCTCTTACAATCTATCGATCAAAAATTCTACCAATTTCTTCACCTGACGTTCCAGGAGTACTTTGCCGGTCGCGCTCTAGCCAGCCAGCTCTTGTCAGGAGAGAGGAAGGATGCAAGGAGTATAAGTAAGTTTCTCTCCGAGCACAAATACGATCCTCGCTATGGCCGGACGCTCTCGTTCATGTCAGGGGAGTTGAGTATCAGGGAGGAAGGAGTTGAGGGCATAGCGAGGTTTTTAAGGCTCCTTGGGGAAAGCGACAAAGAAATAGTTGGTGTGCAGCATCTGCTCCTACAGCTACGAGTTCTCCATGAGTGGCTCTGCCTATCAGATGAGGATGTTGGGGAGTCTCTGGCCGCTCTATCCGAGGAGTTCAAGTTGTACTCCTGTCTGGCTCATTGGTTCGGCAAAGCCTTTGGCCATATACGTCGAGAGGGTTACGCGACAGGTAGTACAGGGGACAAGCTGTTGAAGTTGCTTGTGAGCTCATTAGAAACCTTTGGATCAGTGACGGTCCATGCCCCAGATCTTCTCAAGCCACTCAAGGAAGCAGCTCAGGACTACAATGTGCATGTTCGTCGATCTTCCCTCAAGAGCCTAGGTCAGCTTGTCTCGACCATTCCGAGCCATGTTCCAGCCATGCGTGATATTCTCCTTCGAGCAGCCCAGGATCGGGATGCAGACTATGTTCGTCCAGTTGGCCTCGAGGCTCTGGGTCAGGTAGTGGCAGCTGCTCCTGGCGAGGTTGCGGTCATACTCGACAAGCTAGTCCAAGCAGCTCAGGGGGGGGATGCATATGCTCGTCCAGGCGCCCTGGCAGCTCTGGGGCAAGTTGTGTCTGCTAGTCCAGGCCATGTTTCGGAGGTTCCAGAGCCCTTACTCAAAGCTGTTCAGGACGAGGATATGGATGTTCGCCAGGCAGGAGTCTCTGCCCTGGGTCAGGTTGCGGGGGCATCTCCTGACAAGGCTCCAGCCCTACTCGAGACCCTACGTGAGGCGGCTGCGGATAAGGCCTGGCCTGTTCGCCAGGCAGCAGTCACTGCTCTCGGCCAGGTGGTGGGGGCATCTTCTGGCGAGTCTGGGGCCATACTCGAGAGCCTGTACCAAGCTGTTCAGGACGAGATTGTAATATATGTTCGCCAGGCAGCAGCCACAGCGCTCGGTCAGGCTGTGTGGGCAGCTCCTGGCGAGGCTCGGGCCATTCTCGAGAGGCTATCTAAAGCCTTGGAGGAGGAGGGTTATGTAGCACCTTACGTGGCCGCCCTTACGGCTTTCGGGGAGATTGCAAAGGCAGCTCCAAGTCATGCTTCAGCTGTGCTCGAGAGGCTAGAACAAGCTGCTAAGCATTCGCATGATGATATTCGCCAGGCAGCAATCTCCGCCCTAGGTCAGGTTGCAGAAGCGGCTCCCGGCAAATCCCTAGCCATTTTGGCAAGCCTACGCCAAGCCACTCAGGACGAAGATGCAGATGTTCGTCAGGCTGCTCTCCATAAGATATCTCTCCAGGAGCTCCTGAAGCAATACTTTGCTGATCCATCTACTAATTCCATTCTCATCCCCCATCTTACAGCTAGACTTTGCCACACGCCACTCGTCCTAGGGAAGAGCTCTTCTGGGGAGGATCATCGGCAAGTGATTCTCTACGCAACTGCCGGCGATCCTGCGAGAGAGGACCATCCTTCGGGTGTAGTAGAAGACTTTGTGGGCCGGATAGTATCTTCAGCAAGTCAATCTGATCAAAGATTCCCCTTCCAAATGGGTAAGCCGGATTGGGAGCGTTATTTTGGTGATGTAGGTGCTGTTCCCCCGCTACCAGATGGTATAGCAGAGATCCTGGATAGCGATTGTCCCTTCTGGCCAGGGAATAAGGTGGCGGATACACACATGCTAGTTCTGATCCCGGAGCAGGTGGCAGCCAAGCCGTTGACGCTAGATTATTTGAGGGAGCTGATCCAGTCTCCCCAGGGGGGCGGTCATAAGACTCAGTATAGAGGTGACTGGTATGCTAAGCATGTCCGCCCAGCGATAGGGAATCAGGTATCAGGCAGCTTGTATTGGGTCTTGATGACTCGGGATGTGCTTCCAGGGAGTAGGTGGAAGAGCTACGGGGAGCAATGCGAGCTGGTGGCAGATCATGCGAATCGTACAGGCCTATCGTATGAATTACCCGGAGCCTTAGAGGCAGCTGTAGTGGTGTTGCTTCACCACGTCAGGAGCGGGGAGCACTTGTATAGCGATAATCCTTTTACGTATACACGTAGCAGGGACAAAAACAAAGATGGCGATCCTGTAGTTGTTGGGGGTTTCTCTTCGGCGGGCCTCGCTGTCGGCCGCTCCCACTATGACCTCGGCAGCGGCGTTTCGGCTCTCCGGAAGTTTTAGGCCATTGGTCATTGGATCATTGGTGCGCAGCCTAGGTTGGTCATTGGGCCATTGGCCGGCAGCCTGGGTCCCCAGCGGCGGAACGTAGTCCCGCCGCTGGGGTGGTCAAAATGTACTAATAATGTACCAAATATGCTTAAAGTAGTACAACACTGCCTCCCCCTACCCCTCCCCCCTGACCCAATAGGCATTCTTCAGGCCCTCAGCAAGGCGGTAGGCGTTGGCGTGCGATAGCATCCCTAGATAAGACTGCAGCGACTGGTCCATCTCCGCTCGGTCAATCCGCTGGCTCAGGTAGTCCGCATATTTCTTCCGGAGTCGCCTTTGCATCCGTCTCCTAGTACGCGTCCGCAAGAGGCGGTGCTTGAGGAAAAGAATATACCCAAGGTAATCAATACCTTGCCTGAGCTCCCTGAGGATGATCTTTTTGGGATGCAGCGTTAGCCTGAGTCGCTCCTGTAGAAAAGTCTCGATGGGCTGGATCAGTGCTTCGAGCTGCCCTCGCTGCGGGGCTACGAGGACAAAATCATCGCAGTAGCGGAGGTAGTGCTTTTCTCGTAACGTCTGCTTGACAAAATCGTCTAACTCATGGAGGTAGATGTTGGCAAAGAGCTGGGAGGTCACATTGCCTAGGGGCAAGCCCACCGCTCTCTCCGTAGCTGCTGCGGAGGTGAAGCTATCGATCACAATACCGATCAGGGCTAGCAATCGTTGGTCTTGTACGCGCTTAGCAATGAGTTGCTTGAGTATCTGGTGATCGACCGAATCGAAAAATCGGCGAATGTCCATTTTTAAGGCAAAGCAAGGACGTTTACCGCTAGCGCTGACTTGCCGCAAGCTTCTATGGAGGTAGTGAATGCCTTGGTGTGTCCCTTTGCCCACCCGGCAGGAGAAGGAGTGGAAGATAAAGCCCTTATCAAAAACGGCAACGAGGGCATCATAAAGCATCTGATGAACCAGGCGGTCTCTGACGCAGGCTTTGCTCAGAAAGCGCTTTTGTGGGTCAAACGTATAGAAATGTGCATAAACATCGTGCTGATATTGGCCAGTACATAAATCTTTGTGTAACTTGTAGATAAACTCTTCCCGATATCGCTCAAAGTATTGAACATCTTTTCTGGTTTGCTTACCTCTTTTAAAGCGTTTCCACGAGTGCATCAGGTTCTCTACCCTCACCATGTCGTCGAATAAATCACAGACTACTCGCATGCCTCAAGGACGTTCTCTGCTAGATATCCCTCTCTTCTATCAAATCTATAAGCTCTACAAAGTCTTGCATAGCTACCAGGGTAGTATTCCCAAATCACAGCGTTATACCCTCTGGCAGCGCTGCGAGAATACCGCTCTGGCGTTGCTAGAGCTGCTGATCAGTACCAGCCACTGCCAGGGAGTAGAAAGGTTACGGCTGCTCCATGCCATGAGCCATAAGCTAGATCTTCTCAAGGTGCTCATTCGGCTAGCGCAAGAAACACGCGCCATTACGCCTAAGCAGTACACAGCAGTCCAGGGTATCCTGCAAGAGGTGGGTCAGATGATCGGTGGTTGGATCAAGTCCGTTGCCCACTAAGCCACTGACCTAGTGGGCCTTGATGAACAGAATTTCCGGAGAGCCGAAACGCCGTTGTTGTTGTCATAGTTGTTGTTGTTGACATTGAGGCCCGCCGAAGAGAAACCCCCAACAACTCGGGTGGCTGTTAAGTACCCAGGCCCATCTAGCTCACCAGCGCCAGCAATAGCATTTTCTCACTACCCCCAACGCTTGTATTTTATTCGAGGAGCCCCCACAGTTATCGACCAGGGAGCTTCCTACGAGGCTCGGGTACGAAGTTCTGTCTTCATGCACGCTATCAAAGCCCGTGAGCTTTGGATATTCTGGCATGCGCCTATACGTCTAGGCTTTCAAAACGAACTGCTCTGGGAAGGCCAGCCTTGACCAACCTTGCATTACCAAAGCGCCGTAAATATACGAGGCCAGCGCGCAAGCACCAAACGTTAAGATAGCGAGCAAATTAGTGGACTTGTATCCCTGCTGCTCCCCACCCTCCCGGCCTGGGGGCCACCTTCCAGGGGCCCCCAGGCCTTCCCTACGCGTACTGGGGCTGCTGCAAAGGGGTGCTAGGCTAGGCCAGAAGGTGTAGAATCCCCTGAACCTGGCGCAAGCGTCCTCGCTTGTGCCAGGCCCATCATGCTCACCAAGTTCCTAGCTCCTAAAAATGACCTTGCTTAGCACTTCTCCCCTCCCTCCTCGGCCTGGGGGCCACCTTCCAGGGGCCCCCAGGCCTTCCCTACGCGCACTGGGGCTGCTGTAAAGGGGTGCTCGGCTAGGCCAGAAGGTGCAGAATCCCCTGAACCTGGCGCAAGCGTCCTTGCTTGTGCCAGGCCCATCATGCTCACCAAGTTCCTAGCTCCTAAAAATGACTTTGCTTAGCACTTCTCCCCTCCCTCCTCGTCCTGGGGGCCACCTTCGAGGGCCCCCCAGACCTTCCCTATGCGTACTCAGGCTGCTGCAAAGGGGTGCTAGGCTAGGCCAGAAGTTGCAGACCCCTAGGACCCTTGCATCATATTTTAGTAAATGCGTAGTTTTACTACTAAAAACTTAGCTCACCATAGGTAGCTTCTCAGTAAGTTCGCAACGGCGCTTAGCACTTCTCCCCCTCCCTCCTCGGCCTGGGGGCCACCTTCGAGGGCCCCCCAGACCTTCCCTATGCGCCCTAGAATTGCCGCAATGGGGATAGCCCCTGCTTTACACACTTTTTGGGACACTACCCAAGAACACTTCGCCACAACCGGCCTCGAGCAAGTGCCTGCACTTAGGTAGAAGTGCTAGCTCACTATGGCTAGCGAGGCTTCTCTTAGCAGTTACTCCCACGAATACCTGCCCAGTAAATACTTACTTATGAAGCTACAGCAGACTACGGGGCTTTAGGTAGGGGCTCTTGTTTGGTAAATTCATGAAACTTGACGCTCAGCCTACTGATAGCTGCTAACCATCCTACAAGCGCTAGCAGGATAATAAAGAATATCAGATACTGAACCTTTATGATCGATCCGCCTCCCAGCTGTGGTATCAGGTATGCTGAAAGGATTAAAGAGGATAGCCCCTTCCCTAAGCGTGACCCTACACCATCTACAGCTGCTTTTCCTTGTGTTTTAGACTCTTCGTCTAGGGGGATATAGGCCCGTTCTTTTGTAGGGTCAAACAGGACATATTTAGCTGATTTAATGAATACAACGTTAACAAGCCCAAACTCGGCCGCTAATAATGCGGGTGTGCTGCCCAATGAATAAGCTATGGGACCGAGTGAATCTTTGAAATACAAAGTTGAAAAGAAGAAAAGGGTAGCTACCAAAGCTACTATAGGCGTCACAGAAGCAGCAAAGCGCCATCCCCTAGCTATGATTGGGGATGCTAGGAAGGTAACAAAGAAAATGAGTAGCACACCTGTATAAATGCTTTGCTTGGCGTATATCATCTTGGATACACTACTATCGCCGAGTGCATTGCCCAGTTCGGCAAGATGCACTTTCCATACTGACTCGAAAAAATTTATTACCATACCATAGGATATGACCAGGATAGCAATGAGTGGTAGATAGTTTGATTTTGCTAAAAATTTTAAAGATTCTATAAACGACTTTTTGACCTTCTTTTTCTTTTCCTGTTTCTGCGCTATGCGATAGAGCGATGGATTTTTTCTGATATCGCGGGCAAAAGCTACGTACATGCCTAATAAAAGAAGCATCAACAGAAACGTCAACCCCACGAGCAAGTTTAAGTTTGCTAGCGTTGTCAAGAAGATACCTGAGACTATCAGGGCTGCACCAGAACTTAATGAGAGAAAGCTGTAAATTCTCTTAGCCTGCTCACTGCTGGTAATTTCATTAGCAAAGGTCCAGAAGGAAATACCTAGTACAAATGTCCCCCAAGCTTCGGCATTCATGTAGAGCAATGAAAAAGGCCAATACTTGATACTTGTCAGAAAACCTTGCCATCTAGCGTATTTCTTAAGCGTATCTTCTCCTAGCCACTTATACAGGACCAGCCTATCCATGTTAGGATATAAAAAGAAATAGAAGAAACCGAAAAATACCAAAAAGTAGCTCACAACTATAACGAACCTCGTATCGCGGTCTACCATCCTGCTGATTCTACCATAGATAATCGTCAGGATTATGGTAAAAGGCAGCACACCGACTGTCTTGATATAGTTAATCGTTTCGCCTACTCCAGTACTGAATATGAATAGGTCCTTGACATTTCTTAAGACGGAGTAGTTCAGGGATATAACGAAGAAGATCAAGGCAAGGGGTATGAACTTACGCAACTCATGGCGGTATATAGGAAATATTACACTCCGTAGACGGCCAAATTCTTTATTACTCTCCATATGTCATCTAAATAGTTTAGGCTCGTGCTTTTGCGAGCTATTTTTCTTGGTTTGTGGTTCTGTTGGTTACCTAGCTTGCTGGGAGTCAACAGCGTAGTGTCATTCCGTTTCTCCTTGCAAAAAATAAAAAATTATCCTTCCCTTTGGCTGGCAATGGCATATCTCTACCAAACTGCCTCTAAGCTTTGGCGGTGACTACTGCCTCTCTCCCGCTGCTCTTTGGCTATAAGCAACGGCTAACCAACCTTAGGCTTCTCAGGTGTCAGGGGGCTTACTTGTTTAGTTTTGTGTACTATTCATGTATCTATTCAGATAGTTAGCAACGCTCTCTTGGTTGGCTCGCATAGCTTCCTGTCCTCTTTGCCAGTTGGCAGGACACACGTCTCCTGTATGCTCTACATGGTTCCACATATCAATAATGCGAAGCACTTCATCAACTTTTCTCCCTAAGGAAAAGTCATTGGTCGTAGTGTGTCTAATGAGGCCCTGCTTATCAATATAAAAGGTAGCTCTGCAGGCAACTGGCATACCGTCAAACCTCCTGTTCCCTTCGTCGTCATAATCCCAATCACCGCCCAATACTCCATAGTTGATAGCAATCGTCTTGTCTACATCAGCAACCAGGGGATAGGTAACCCCTTGAATGCCTCCGCGATTTCTAGGAGTTTGGAGCCAGGCTAAGTGGACTGCTTCTGTATCAGTAGAGCAGCCGACTACAGCTACGTTGCGCTGCTCAAACTCATTTAGTAGCTCTTGAAAAGCTATCAGCTCGGTAGGACAAACAAACGTGAAGTCTTTGGGATAGAAAAAGAAAATTACTTCCTTTTTCCCCACAAACTGCGCTAGAGAAAAGTCTTGCACGATTTCCCGTCCCTGAACTACTGCAGGTGCTCTAAATATGGGTGCTTTTTTTCCTATTAAAGTCATAACTGGATGTCTTACTGCAAGGTAAAGGCTTAAATTTTAAAAACAAAATTATTGCCTAGCTGGCTTAGTAACTATTAGGTGCCTAGCAGTAATCTGAAGCAGCTATAACATTTGTAAGTTGTAAGAACGGCTAGCCTAGCAATAGCTTTATAAGCTGCTGGCGGCTAATATAGCATAAATATCGCCAAGATATGTCTATTTTATACATGATAGTGGCTACAGCTTTCTGGGGCGGAAGTTTCCTGCTAACCAAGCTGGCTCTCCAGCATATATCTACTACAGCTTTTATCTTTCTGAGGTTTGCGGTAGCAGCCCTATTTATGCTCCCGAGTTTAGTATGGTATAGCATCCCTCTCAAGCGGCAGACCGTAATGCAAGGTATTCAGTTAGGGCTACTCCAGGTAGGGATGATGTTCTTACAAACCATAGGGCTACAAACAATTTCTCCTACTTTATCTGCTTTCTTGTCCGGTTTCTTCATTGTATTCGTACTATTCATCCGGTTCATCATGCAGGGGATGTTTCCCAGTATTATAGACCTGCTCAGTTCGCTGCTATGCTTGGCTGGACTTGCCTTGCTTACCCATAGTTATGGGCTCGGATGGAAGCCAGGGGTGCTTTACACCCTGGGCTGTGCTCTTTTTTGGCTGTACACACCTATGTGTTAGATAGGTATGTATCGGCTGGTAATGCTACCCTGCTGACTTTTATGCAGATGCTAACGCTGGCTGCTTTTGCCGGCGCTGTATCCTTGCTAGCTGATCATGGTATCCAGCTGCCTAAACAGCTAGTCAGCTGGGGAGCGATTTTGTTTTGTGGTATCTTCTGCTCTAGTGTAGCTTTCTGGCTGCAAGCACGTGCTCAGCAACATTTGGGAGCCTTCCAGGTAGCTATGATACTGATGCTAGAACCTGTGTTTGCAACGCTACTTACCTGCGGGGTACTAGGAGAGCAACTTTCTACACAGGCTTATATTGGAATAGCTATGATCATTGGCGCTATTGCGATCATCAATACACGACTAAAAACGCTTACCTGATCTATTTATCGGGGTTGATGGATTTTTACGTTATTTACTTGAGTGTTTATAGATACTCAGGATGGCAAAGACCCAAGCTCAGCGAATGTAGGCGATCCTAGAACTACAAGCTGCTTAAGGAGCTTGTATGAGCGATCTTCTCAGTAAATTGAGCAAGTAAAGGGCTGTAAGCTGTATGTTATGACCACGATGACTGCCTAGCCGTAGTTGCTCAGCACAGGAACCCTGCGCATCTGCTAGCGCAATCCAGACCGTTCCTACAGGCGTGGTTGCACTACTTCCTCCTGGTCCTGCCACACCCGTACTAGCCAGGCCTATAGCAGCTTGAAACTTAGCCCTGACTCCTTGTGCCATGGCTATAGCGGTGGTACTACTGACAGTGCCATGCTGCGCTAGCATAGCTGCGGGGATGCCTAGGAGCTCTTGTTTAGCTGTGCTCTGGTAGGGGATAATACCTCCTTTGTAGTAAGCAGAACTGCCCGGGACACGGGTAATTAGGTGAGATGCATAACCTCCTGAGCAGCTCTCTGCGATAGCTAGGGTCTTTCCGTGTACTTGCAAGGTACTACCTACTACTTCCTCTAGGGTATCCTCGTCATATCCATAGATGTACGGAGCGGCCCAAGGCTGGAGTTGACGTACTTGCGCTAGTACTTGCTGCTTCAGCTGTATCAGGTGCGGTCCCATAGCAGTAAGTCTTAGCCGAACTGTTCCTAAGGCAGGCAGGTAAGCTAGCCGGATGTGGCTGGGCAGTGCTGCTGCCCAAGGCTTGATTACCGCTGCTAGTTGTGGCTCTGTGATGCCTATAGTATGAATGGTTTTGTGATAGATAGCGGGCAAGTCAAAGCTTTTGCGCAGACGCGGAAGCACAGTATCTTGCATCATCTGTTCCATCTCATGCGGAACGCCTGGTAAGGCTATGAGCACTTTGTCCTCTTTTGCCAGCCATACACCAGGTACTGTGCCCAGTTTGTTAGCAATGCTGCTACTGTGTGCTAGCCCAGCCGGTGGGAAGCTATTGGCCGATGGAGGAGCGTCTCTCCCAGCTTGTGAGGTATGTCGGACATCAGTCCCAGCCTGTCTGTAGTGTACTAGGGTGTTATTCAGATAGCGCGCCAAGGCCTGCTTGGTTAGATCGTCCTGCGTAGGACCCAACCCCCCGGTGGTGATAATGATAGCGGCGCGCTTTTTGGCAGCAGACAGGGCACCGAGAATAGCTTCCTCTTCATCGCCTACCGTGGTAGTCTGAGTGACTTTAGTGCCTATTTGGGTAAGTGCTGCACATAACCAATGCACATTGGTATCCAGTGTCTGGCCATACAACAATTCATGGCCTATAGAAATAATTTCGGCCGTTATCTGCTGCATAGGGGACTATCGAGTACGAATCAGCTCAACAAAGTCATAGGCATAGCGGTGCTGTGCATCAGGCTGGTGGGAAATGCGCTTGGTTTCTATCCACTCATACTTGCTTAGTGCGGGGAAAAAGGTATCGCCAGCAACTTCAGCTTTAACTTCTGTAAGGCAAATCTTGTCCACCCAGGCAATGGCTGCCTGGTAAGTAGCACCACCTCCGGCTACAAATACCTCTGTTTCGCCGGCTCGTTCAGCTAGGTCGGCTGCTTTTTGCAGATCAGTAGCCGTATAGCAACCTGGAGCCTTATAGTACACATTGCGACTCAGGACTATTATTTTTCTGCCTAGCAACGGCCTTGCCAAAGACTCATAAGTTATCCTGCCCATGATTACGTGATGTCCCAGCGTAGTACGCCGGAAGTGTCTCATGTCTGCAGGCAAATGCCAGGAAAGTTGATCGCCATTGCCGATAACTTGGTTAGCTGCCTTGGCCACTATAATAGTTTTGATCACAAATGGGCTATATCATTGATTAAAAAACTAGTCAAATAAAATCCCCATACGCTGGGGTAGCGCCAGCTTGAGATGCCGGTAGGCCTTTTCAGTAGCTTCTCGCCCTCTAGGCGTTCGCTTAAGATACCCCTCTTGGATCAGGAAGGGCTCATACACTTCTTCAATAGTTTCGGCCTCTTCGCCACATGCTATAGCAATCGTGCCAATGCCTACGGGACCACCCCCAAACTTCTCGATGATCGTCGCCAAGATACGATTGTCCATCTCATCTAGCCCATGCGCGTCCACATCCAGCGACTGGAGTGCCAGCTGGGTAACTTCCTGGGTAATGGGGCCTGTTCCTCTAATTTGGGCAAAGTCTCTCGTTCTTTTAAGCAAATTATTCGCAATACGAGGCGTACCCCGACTTCTCCGTGCTAGCTCCGCAGCCGCTGCCGCCTCAGTAGTTAAGCCCAAGATTTGACTAGAGCGTCTAACAATCTTCGCCAGGAGTGCTGCATCATAGTATTCTAGCCGCATATTAATGCCAAAACGTGCCCGCAGCGGAGCAGTCAGCAAGCCAGATCGTGTCGTAGCCCCGATAAGGGTGAAAGGATGGAGGTTGAGCTGTATGCTACGCGCATTGGGCCCCGCGTCAAGCATAATATCAATCTTAAAGTCCTCCATGGCGGTGTATAGATACTCCTCGATCACCGGATTGAGCCGATGGATTTCATCAATGAACAATACATCATGGAGCGCCAAGTTCGTCAATAGCCCCGCCAAATCACCAGGCTTGTCCAGCACAGGGCCAGACGTAATGCGGATATTGGCTTGCAATTCATGCGCAACGATGTGTGCCAGCGTAGTCTTGCCCAGTCCAGGGGGGCCATGTAGCAGTACATGGTCTAGTGCCTCTTGCCTTTGCCGAGCAGCTTGTACAAATACTTGGAGGTTCTCCACGATCTTGGCTTGGCCAGTGAAGTCAGCAAAACTGAGCGGCCGTAGGGTGCTTTCTGATTCCTTTTCCCACCCTGCTGCAGCGGGCGGGGATGGCTGGAGATATTCCTTAGGCATAGCCGGCTTTTTAGCTAAGATACGCATTTATATCGCTACAAAAAATGTTTCAGAGAGCCGCAAAGCCATAGCTGGGAAATAAGGCTATGGTTTCTGCAAATCGCAGTGTGGGCTTAGGGAGCGTACGCAGCAGCAAGGCATCAGCCGCGCTTCGTAAACCATTTGCGTATTAGTGGTAATGCTAAACCGACCATCGATCCGATAGCCCATCACCCAGACCAGCTCATCCCCCGACAGCATCACATAAATGTCTCCCTTAAGTGGCATGGGCACCTTGCAGTCCACCAAAAAATCGCTCAGCTTTTTGCGCTGCCGCATACCCAACGGGTAAAAGTAATCTCCGGGTTGCCACTTTCTGATTGTCAGCGGAAACCTTAGCAACGCCAAGTCCAGAGCAGCCACATCGCCATCAGGTATGATGGTATACTGTGCCCGTGGTATGACCCGCAGCCGCAGCCTATGATCTCGGGTTACTAATACCTGATCAGCAGCAGCGGCAATGGTATAAGAGCATTGGCTTCTTAGCACGTGCGGCGTAATGATCCACCTGGACCGATCTACGTAGAGCTGATAATTCGGTGACGCGATCCACTTACCAGGCTGGGGACTGCACCGCAGCAGGTCCCTGAGCTGTGCAAACCCAAACCCAAACGGCTCTAGCAACGCCGCCAGTACCACTGGTGCCCAAGGCTTGTCCTGAAGCTGTTGGATAACCAAATAATATTGCGCGCCATGCTGCTGGAGTATTTGCTGACGCACGGCTCCTGTATATTCCTGGAAAAAGGCCTCCACCTGTCCCAGTCGCTCCACAGTCAGCCTACTCGTAGCAGTCAGGCTAGGATTGAGCGCCTGGAGTAGCGGGATGACCTTATTTCTGACAAAATTTCTCGCATAACTATCTTGAACGTTAGAAGCATCCTCTCGCCAAGCTAGCTGAGCTACCTGTGCATACCGCAGCAACTGAGCCTTGTCAGCAAAAATCAATGGCCGAATCACCCTTCCCTGCCGAGGAAGTATACCATGCAAGCCTGCAATGCCCGTCCCCCTCGTCAGGTTGAGTAAGAGCGTCTCCAGACTATCATTGCTATGGTGGGCTGTAGCAACTTTGTCTATAGCGTGCTGGACGCAAAGCTCCTCAAGCCACTGATAGCGTAGCTCCCGAGCAGCCATCTGGAGAGAGAGTTTCTTTTTGTGTGCATAAGCAAGCGTATCAAAAGACTGCTCATAAAGCTTTGCTCCATATTGCTGTGCCAGCTGACGCACAAAGGCTGCATCCTGGTCCGAGGCTGCTCCCCGCAGTCCAAAATGGCAGTGGGCTATGGCAAATGGGAGCTTGGCCTGGTAGAAAAGCGAGCTCATCACTACAGAATCTACTCCCCCGCTAACAGCCAGCAACGTAGTCTCCCCCTGGGCAAGCAGCCGTTGCTCACGAATAAACGCCCGAAAAGCTGCCAATAAGCTTGTGCCATCATTTTTGTACCACACCAGTCCAGTATATAAAAAATCTACCTATCAGAGGCAAGGAATAAGCCGCGGCTTCCTGCAGATACCAAACTAGTGAGGATAGACGATACGTCCTACGACAACGCTCAGGAAACACGCATAGGTATTGCTAAGTACGGACTTGCCCCAGCAATGCACCAAGATCAGCCAGCACTCCTCATCCTGTAGCCAATACTAAACACAAAACCAGCATGTCCCCAAAAAATCATCGTTAGTTGCGACTTTGCCACCAAGCATCTGCGCAAAAGCAAGGGCGACTATTAGATTGCATAAGGACTTAGCACTGCCCTCTGCCAAGCCTTTGGATACCCGAACGTTCAGACCAAATCCTTGCTAGAGCGTGAAAGCAACAAAGAACAAAGCGAGTGCAAGCAACCCATCGCCGACTTTGTGATCGAAGGCCAAGCGGCCAATAAATACATCGTCGAGATAGATCGGGCCTACACAAGCATCTCCATCCACAGAGCCGGCTGCAATGCCAGCCGGCTCATCGTGGGCAGTCGCAGCTAAACATACGATCTATTGCCTGGAGATCTGGTTGCTGGGGGTGCCCGGCTGCACCGGGAGCATACATATCAGCTCCCTGCTCAGGGAAGCAGCTTGCTAGCTCAGGTGCGCAGCCCCGCCTATGTCACACTTGTAACCGCATTCGCATGGGGGATGGCTTGTAATCGCTGATAGCTCAGGGGATTATAGCTGACTTGCCAGCAATAATGCTGCATACCATTGGTTATAACCAGTAGCTGGGCCTGTAGATGCGGATTGTAGCGTGCCAGTTGGTGCCACGTGCTAGCATCAACAGCGATGTGGGGAGATTTACATTCTACGAGCATCTGGGGCTTACCTGCTCTGTTAAAGACCACAATATCTGGTCTATGCTGCCTGTGGCTGTGTTTGATCCTCCCCTCTAGCCTAATCAATGACTTGGGATAGGCCAGCTGATGGATCAGATAATGCACGAAGTGCTGCCGAGTCCATTCTTCAGGCGTGAGTCGAACAAATTTCTTGCGTACGACATCAAAAATACGAAGCCCCGCAGCGCTATGTTGTACCTTCCAGTCAAATGTCGGTAAATTGAGATACTGCACGGTCATTACTAGCAACTGGTCTTGAGAAGTCCTAACCTACATTGAGAAGTTCCAGCCTAATACCTATATGCAAGATCAACCACAAGCCAAGCAAACAGCGCCAACGTCTCCGGACACTTTACCAGAAAGTAAAGATAGTCTCGTAGCAGGAAGAGCCAGCCAGAAGTTCCAGAGACCTAAGAACAACAAACTTCTCAGCAGCTATTGCGCCGCTGCTAGCCTCAGTTTTCAGATGATGGCCATCATGGGCACAGCCTACTGGGTAGGACTAAAGCTAGATCAGTATTTTCACCCCACCCTTCCTATTTTTTCGTCCCTGCTTACTGTAGGAGCCATTGTGCTGAGCATCTATGTACTCATCAGCAAAGCCACTAAAATGTGACCCGTGTAGACGGCTAGGAATTTTACAAGCAGCCTATAAGAGTACCCTGTCCCTACAATGATCCAACAATATGCGCTGGGAGCAGACCATGGATCCTGGGATGATCAAAAGGAGTTGGTACCTCAGGCATTCCCTAGCGTTTGGCTACCCCTCCACGATGTTGACAATATAAGAAGTTACAAATGGCCGATGCCCAAAGCAACTACAGCCCTAGGCGATCCTGTGCGAAGTTGCATAACTTCAGCCATGCCATAGCCAGTGCTAGGACCAGGAGGTTAAAGCCAGCCCCAGCTACCATGGCTTGCTGGAAAGATGTAATTTTGTCAGACACAGCCTCTCGTTCTGTCTCGTACAGGGCCAGCCAGTCGCTGGCAGTAACTACCCGATACTGAGAGAAGCCTTTGGCATAAAATATGTAAGAAGATTATAGAGAAGTTCACGAGACGAGCGATTAACATATCATATTAATATCATATTAAATTTACCCAAAACAAATCATGAGCGTATGAGTATAGTAAACATCAAACCCTTGGCTGATAGAGTTCTGATAGAGCCTGCAGCTGCAGAAGAGAAAACTACAGGTGGCATTATCATCCCTGATACTGCCCGAGAAAAGCCCCAGAAAGGCAAAGTTGTTGCCGTGGGCCCCGGTAAGAAAGATGAGCCCCTGACGGTCAAAGAGGGAGATCAAGTACTCTATGGTAAATATGGCGGTACTGAACTCACCCTAGAAGGCAAGGACTACCTGATCATGAGAGAGGCAGACATTTACGCGATCATCTAAAAGCGAATCTGTGACAACTAAATTATAGAACCACAAAACCAAACATAACTACTATGGCAAAGCACATAATTTTTGACTCAGAAGCACGAGAACGAATCAAAGAAGGAGTCGATACCATGGCCAAGGCCGTGAAAGTAACGCTCGGACCGAGAGGACGCAACGTAGTGCTAGACAAAAAATTTGGCACACCCATGATAACCAAAGACGGGATATCAGTAGCCAAAGAAATAGAACTAAAAGATCCTGCAGAGAACATGGGCGCTCAGCTCCTAAAAGAGGTAGCTTCTAAGACAGCAGACGGTGCAGGAGATGGTACTACGACAGCTACGTTACTGGCGCAGGCCATCTATACCAACGGGATCAAGCACGTAGTTGCTGGGGCCAATCCGATGGGGGTAAAACGAGGTATTGACAAAGCCATCGAGGCAGTAGTAGCCAAGCTCAAGCAAGACTCTAGGGAAATCAGTGGCGCTAAAGAGATAGAGCAGATAGCAACCATCTCAGCCAATAACGATAGCAAAATCGGGAAAATGATTGCCGATGCCATGAATAAAGTAGGCAAGGATGGCGTCATTACTGTAGAAGAAGCCAAAGGTACCGAGACAGAAGTGAAAGTGGTAGAAGGGATGGAGTTTGATCGGGGCTACCTCTCGCCCTACTTTGTGACCAATACAGAGAAAATGGAAGCAGAGCTAGAAAATCCCTATATCCTGATTTGTGACAAGAAAATTACCATCATGAAAGAATTGCTCCCTATCCTAGAGAGCGTATCACAAACAGGTAAGCCCCTGCTCATCATTGCAGAAGACATAGAAGGAGAAGCCCTGGCTACCCTTGTAGTCAATAAAATCAGGGGGGCGCTGAAAGTAGCTGCTGTGAAAGCTCCAGGCTTTGGCGATAGGCGCAAGGCCATGATCGAAGACATCGCCGTGCTGACTGGCGGAACCGTCATCTCTGAGGAAAGAGGCTACAAACTGGAGAACACCACCCTCGACTACTTGGGCAGCGCTGAAAAAATTAATATCGACAAAGAGAATACCCTGGTCGTTCATGGAAGTGGCTCGAAAAAAGATATCCAAGCCAGGATAAACCAAATCAAGGCACAGATAGAGAGCACTACCTCAGACTATGACAAAGAAAAACTCCAGGAGCGCCTAGCCAAGCTAACTGGAGGTGTAGCGATCCTCTACATAGGCGCAGCGACCGAGGTAGAGATGAAAGAGATAAAAGACCGAGTAGACGATGCACTGCACGCTACCAGGGCAGCTGTACAAGAAGGGATAGTAACCGGTGGCGGCGTAGCACTGATCAGAGCCATCTCTGCCCTAGATACGCTAGCAGTAGACAATGAAGACCAAGCAACAGGTGTCAATATAGTCAAGGCTTCGCTAGAAGCGCCGCTCAAAACTATCGCAAGCAATGCAGGGAAGGAAGGCGCAGTAATAGTGCAGCAGGTCAAAGAAGGAGCCCAAGACTTTGGCTACAACGCTAACACAGACAAGTATGAAAATCTGTACGAAGCAGGTGTCATTGACCCAACCAAAGTAACCAGGCTTGCGCTCGAGAATGCAGCTTCTATCGCCTCTTTATTCTTAACAACAGAGTGTATGGTAGTCGACGAGCCAGCAGATGAGAAAGCTAGCACCCCTACACCACCTATGGGAGGTGGCGGTATGGGAGGCATGATGTAGCACCCAGGCTGCATGGCTAGTTAAGAAAACCTGAGGCGCAAGCCTTGGGTTTTTTTATAGCTACCAGCTACAGCCCCAACTTTCATAGCATAACCCAACGCCACGAACCAGCCTCGGAAAAGGGCTCGCACTTTAGGTAGCAGCGCTAGCCCACTAGGTGAGAACGTAGACTTGCCGAGAAGTTCTTATCCCCCATCTTTAGGAGTAAAATATAGCGCGAGCGAGTATTTATTGTAGCGTAACCTACGAATATCAGTTGTCCTCGAGAGCGGGCTCGCACTTTAGGTAGAGGACCTGGCTTACTAGGTGAGCACGTAGGCTTGCAGAGAAGTTCTATTGCTATATTTGGTCTGAAACCAAACTTAAGCTAGGAGCGTTAGCTGATTAGGTTGGAACTTTAACAAGGTAAATTTAGCTTGTAGAAGAAACGCTTAGTGAAACCTTGTAACAACCCCCAAACCATTAGAGCGATGAATACTAGGGACGTTAAACTAACTAACTGCGAC
>JBCCGO010000019.1:0-15053 GCA_039029235.1 Bacteroidota bacterium
ACAGACATGGTAGTAAAGTGCTAAGCAAGGTCATTTCTAGGAGCTAGGAACTTGGTGAGCACAGTGATGTTGTAATTTAGAACGAAGCTACGAATTTATCTATGCTCCTAGCCATGGCAGCCTAAATTTTGGTGGAAGTTATGCATTTATGGGGAAGATACAAAGGGTCTAGCAGTCGACAACTTCCAGCCTAACCCCTTACAGCAGCCCAGTTCGAGCAGGGAGGTCTGGGGGCCCCTCGAAGGTGTCCCCCAGGCCGAGGAGGGAGGGGGAGAAGGGCTAGGGGCCCTTGGTCAGAAGATGCAGGAGCAGGACAGAGCATCTCCTCGAGAGGTTCTCTTGCCTGGAGCCTCTGGCGGGCCATCGACGCTCAGCTGCTACTAGAGCACGATCTCTTCATACTGCAAAGCCACTTCCTTCCCACAAAAAGCTAGGCAGACTTGTAGCAGCTTCTTGACATGGGCATGGGACTTGGCGTGCGTCCCATAACCCTTCGTCGAGATCTGCCATAAGCCTGCCTCGGCTACGGCCGCTAGCTCTGATACCTCCTGGACCACCTTGTACTCGACCACCAGGGCCTGGTCTCTTCCATAAGCTGCCCTGGGGATCAGCAACACATCTGCACGGCCCAGGCCGCTCTCCCGCTCGCTCTCGATCTGATAAGAGGGAGATAAGATGCTCAGTAAGCATAGCATGAACCCACTGTAGAAGACCTCTCCTAACTTAGCCCCTGTCTGGTGGAAGCTCGCCGAGAGGTGCAAGAGCTCTCGGAGCGTGGTCTCAAATTCCAATACCTGCCCCACGGCCAGCAGGCGGGCCAAGCTGTAGTACCTATTTGGGTCTATCTGTAGCCTATTAGCTACCCATCTGAGCAGCCGCTGCTCGTAGATGTACTGCACTTCATAGTTGGGGATCGAGAGCCGATAGGTATCTTGTGCCTCAGGGACCACGGCTGGGTTCAAGTACCCACTAAAGAGCAACAGGCTGTATAGACCGACAGGCTCCTCTAGGTCCTCGAAGCTAACCTGCTGCAGGATAAGTGAGGTAATGCGCTCGCCGCTGACAAGGGTCTGCAGATCTTCTTGCCGCTTATCAGAGAGAAGCACCGAATCGATCAAGTCCGTCCCGCCACTGTCTAGCCAGTAGTGGCCTAGCTTGCCTTTTCTAGCTAGGCAGCACATGATAGACCAGGGATTGTAGAGGATCTCACCTCCAAAGGTATAGCCATTGTACCAATGCTGGATTGCTGCCCGATCGGTGCGGGTCGGTACTTTGTCTAGCAACTCGTCGACTTCTTCTTGGGTAAAGCCATAGGAAGCAGCAAAGGTTTCGTCAAGCAAGGTATACTCACTCAGATTATTCAGGTCAGAGAGGAGGTTAGCTTTGGCGATCCTGAGGATGCCGGTGATGAGTCCTTGCTTGAGGTAGGGATTGCTCTTGAGGGCAGCCCCAAACAGTCCGCGGAATAGCTGCAAGACTTCTTCAAACTCTTTTGGTCTGTCTTTGAATGCTAGATAGGCACTGTTGATGGGGGGTATCGTACTCATCGATCAGCACGTATACGGGCTTGCCAAAGTGCTTGTAGAGTAGCTCGCTTAGGAAGCGCAGGCTGTCTTTTAAGTCTTTTTGACTGAGTGTATCTTTAAAGTAACGTTGTAGCTGTTCCTTCTGGCTATCTTCTAATAGGCTTGCTTCAGCTTGGGCATACTGCTTTAGATACCTATGCTCTATGTAGAGCTGGGTGATTTGCTTCTTGACGCCTTCTTCTATCTCCTGATAAGAACTACCTCTGACATCTTTGAGTCCGAGACTGATGACGGGGTATTGGCCTTGGTAGTCGCTGATTAGATCCGGACACTGTTGGGCAATCTTGAGCGGGGCTAGCTGTTTGACTTTACCTGTCTGAGACCCTATCACTACTTCTCCGCCAGCAAAGAGCTTATGGTTGAGGGACTGCTCTTGGGGTATGGGGACACCTTGGTCATCTACTTCTATGGTAAGAAAGCACCTTAACATGTCCATATTCAGGCTCTTACCCCAACGACGAGGACGGGCAAGCAAGATTACCTTGCCACCACTCTCTTCTAGAAATTCTTGGATAAACATGCTCTTGTCTACAAACACATTGCTTGACAAGAGTAAATCAGCGAAGCTGTCTGTCCCTACGCGTATTCTGGGCTTGGTGCTCATGGTAGTGGAACTATTTTGTTTGATGGTTGGAGGTGCTGGAGTTTTGCTATACTACAAGGTCTGGCATTGCTTAGCTACCTCAGCGCTGTAGCATTTGTAGCATGCTAGCTGTCTTTGAGTGGAAGCTACGAATTTACTGAGAAGATACAAGAGGGTCTAGAAGCCCGCAACTTCAGTCTAGCCCCCCTTGCAGCAACCCTAGGGTGTGTAGGGGAGGTCTGAGGGTCCCTGGCAAGGAGCCCCAGGCTCAGGAGAGAGGGGTAAGAGTGCTGCAAGTCCTTGGTCTCGAGACTTAGGGCAGCGACGAGGTAATCTATAAGCTGCCAATGCTCTTCTCACTCAGGCCTGTCAGCTGTATTAGTTGATATTTAAACTGTCGAACAGCTAAAACTACTACAATCATGAACTTAAACCAGAAGATTATCAAACCTAAAATTGGATTACTTGAGCTGGCTAAGAGCCTGGGTAATATTTCGGCTGCTTGCAATGGGATACAGTCGGGACAGCTACTACCGCTTTAAAGAGCTCTTTGAGCAAGGAGGCGAAGCGGCCCTTGTTGAGATCAGTCGCAAAAAGCCTATACCTAGCTAACAGAGTAGAGCCTGCTGTAGAAAAAGCCGTCCTACAGATGGCCCACGACTTTCCTGCTTATGGGCAGCTAAGAGTCTCTAACGAGCTCAAAAACAAGGAATTATCGCCTCCCCTGGAGGCGTTCGTTCTATATAAGCGTGATAGGGAAGCCCACCGGAGAGATCGAGAGCGAGCATCCAGGTTATCCAGGGTGCCAGGATACCTATTATGTAGGTCACTTCAAAGGAATTAGCAAGGTCTATGGCCAGATATACATTGATTCTTATACGCGTCTAGCCGATTGTAAGCTCTACAACGAGAAAACAGCGCTAACGAGTGCTGATCTACTCAATGATCACGTACTACCTTGGTATGATCAGCAGAGAGTGCCTATCTTACGACCGAAGCACCAAATATAAGGGCAAGTTAGAAAATCATGCCTATGAGCTGTTCTTATCTCTGGAGGGGATTAGCCGTAGTATAACCCAGGTACTCACCGCAGAGCAATGGGATATGTGAAGGCTTCACTAAGACGATGAAACAAGAGTTTTTCGATTCTGCCATGCGCAAGAAGATCTACAGGAATATCGAGGAGCTACAAGGGGATTTAGCTCTGTGGTTAGGGTATTATGACGGAGAGCGTCCACACAGTGGTCGATATTGTTATGGGAAGACACCGTTGGGAACATTTGCAGCAAGTAAACACCTGAGTGTGGAGAAGCATAATGAATTGATATATACTGAGGGGAGATCGGGCAGTGTAGCTAGGACAGAGCGGAGAACTGCCTGAAAACATTAATATGTCAGATTAAATGTTGGCTACTACACTTTAGCTCCTGACACGCTGTTGCATTACACCAGTCCAAACTCTATACTTATTAAATAGCCTGTTTTTTGGCATTACATCTGCTGCTCTATCCATTTGTACCCCACCACCGCTGCCGCAAATGGAGACGGTTACCCCTGAAACAGGACTGTAGTTAGCACAACCTAGACAATAATAAATGCCCCTCTTCCTGATACTTTTCAAGTATGCTTCTACCTCATCTCTCCTATGGACTTTTGCCAGCTGCAATGCTGTTTGGCCACCAGGATTAGTGGGTCTGTTGACATACATCACTATGCTGTCTACATACTCTGTATACTTTAAGGGAATCCCTGGTTCAACGCTATTTTCTTTTATAATCTCTTTATACTCCACCAGGATTTCTACGATTTCTCGATAGCCCCCTCTTGCAGCATAATGAAGTGGGGTAAAACCGTTTGCGTCTGGAGTTTCTATATCTACTAGCAGATCACTACTGGTGACTGCGATTCGCTCTATACCTGTCAGGTCGCCAAGGTTTCCTACACGTTGTTCAGCCCTTCCATATAATAGCTCTGCAACAAGCTTGGGTTTGCCTTCACAGCATGCCCAATGTAATAAAGGCCTCCTGATTCCTCCTTTTTCTATTCTTTCATTGCTGCTTATTTGATTATTTTGTAGCATTGTACGTAATAGGATATAATCATCTTCATCAAGCATATTAGCCCATCGAATATTGTCATCTTGCCTTTTGAGGTAAGCCACCACTTCCTGATGACCGTTCCGAGCAGCGGCTTGGAGCGGGGTAACGTCAGAACAGTCTCTTGCCCTGATATCGGCTCCTTGTTCTACTAGGTACTTTACGACATCCAGCTTACCTTTGTGAGCGGCGACCCAGAGTGGAGTAGATCCTGTATGATTCTTTGCCTCTATATCGGCTCTTTGTTCTACTAGGTACTGCACCACTCCCATTTGACCTTCTTGAGAAGCGCTAAATAGAGGGGTAGCCCTTGTACCCTCTTGTCGCACCTCAATGTTAGCACCATGCTCTACTAAGTATCTCACCACTTCCTGATGACCGTTCTGAGCAGCGACTTGGAGCGGGATAATTCCCCCATCGCTTCTTACCTCTATCTCGGCTCCTTGTTCTACTAGGTACTTTACGACATCCAGCTTACCTTCGTGAGCGGCGGCCCAGAGTGGAGTAGATCCTATATGACTCTTTGCCTCTATCTCGGCTTTTTGTTCTACTAGATACTGCACCACCGCTAAGTGACCTTCCTGAGCAGCACCGGAGAGCGGGGTAGCGCCTATAGTACTTTCTTTTGCCTCAATATTAGCACCTACTCCTACTAGGTACCTCACCGCCTCTAGACAACCATTATAAGCGGCGATGTATAACGGGGTAGCATCGTGATCATTCCTTGTATTGATATCGGCACCTAGTTCCTTGAGGCATTTCATTAGCTCCAGTCTACCTTGTTGAGCGGCTGCGTGGAACACAGTAGCACCTCTCGAATTTTCTTTTACCTCAATATTAGCACCTACTCCTGCTAGGTACCTCACCACCTCTAGACAACCATTATAAGCTGCAAAGTAAAGTGGAGTAACACCTAACTTATCATCCTTCGCCTCGATATCGGCGCCTAGTTCCTTGAGGCGTTGTACTACCTCCAATCTACCTCTTTTAGCGGCAATGAGGAGCGGAGTCCGACCCTCACTGCTTTTGCTTTTTGCCTCAATATTAGCGCCTTTTTTGAGAAGATCTTGTACTTTCTCTAAACTTCCCCACCCTGCTTCTCTAATAAGATCATCATCAATCATAGCCTGAACGCTCCCTGAAGTCTCCCCCCCACCCCCTCCCTTCAGGCCTAGCTCTCCCAGATAGACAGCTTCCCCAAGCGTAGGGACCACATTCCTATCTATTACATGAATCTGGCGTTGGCTATACCAGCTAGGGTACCTGCTGAGAACTTCTAGGCTGCTCGCGACATCTTCTCCCAAACTACACACGACAGGAAAGACGGCTCGCCGAGAAAAAGCACCCATGTGAGAAGACACCTCGGCGCGCCACTGACCCGCCTCGTACTGAAAACGCACTTGCTCTCCGCCTCGGGCTTGGAAGGACAAGTGCTCACCAACGGGAGTGACTTGGGAGGAAGTTCGTAGGAGGTCACGCCCTTTGTCCAGGACAGCTCGCTGGCTCATGCGCTGCTGGAGTGCGTGCTCCATCGCTGGCCCGCTAGCTGGTGGCAGCGCCAGGGCCCCAGGAGCTGACTGGTCTGGAGAGCTTGTTGCCGTCGCGCTCACCATGGCTCCCGCCGTGCCCTCAGGGGCGGCTAGGGTGGTGTCTGGGCTACAGCTCGTGAGCAGCCATACTATAAATAATACCCTGGCCGCACTTCGCTGGCCCTGGGTGTAGCAATTAAATAATTTAGTGTCTCTGGTATTCATTGTTCCAATGGTTTGGGGGTTGTCACAAGGTTGCACTAATCATTTCTTCTGCAAGATAAATTTACCTTGTTAAAGTTCCAACCTAATCAGCTAACGCTTCTAGACTAAGTTTAGCTTCAGACCAAATATAGCAATAGAACTTCTCGGCAAGCCTACGTTCTCACCTGGTGGGCTGGCGCTACTACCTAAAGTGCGAGCACTTTTTGGAGGCTGGTTCATGGGGCTAGGCCATGCTAGGGAGAAATGGCCGGCTGCCTCATCTGCTCTGCCCCCAAAGGGCGCATACCAAATATTCCGACAAATATCAGCTATGACCTAGTGAACCAAGATCTTCTACTTAAGTGCGAGCCCTTTCCCGAGGCCAGTTCATAGTTCTATGCCATGACAAAAAACTCCGTCTCTTTTTCCGTTACTTTCAGCGGTATAGCAGTTAAATATTTCTAGCAAACTAAAGCTAAATGCTCACAAGATACATATGCTACCTAAATTCAGGGAATTGTTGTGGACCAGCCAGGGATAAGCGTACCTGCTGGTTTTGTGTAGCCGCTTTCGTTCCTGTGTTTATTTTTCGTATCTTTGACCGAGACAGCCGCAGTCTAGGTGGCACAGCGCCCAAGTCATGAAACTATTCCCCCATAGTGTTGAGCACGCTAGTAGTAGGTTAGGACTTTTTTGTTTGCCTTGCTCACCGAGCGAGGCATCTATTATCATCATTCCTGCCCCATGGGAGGTAACTGTATCTTCCCGTTCAGGTACTGCGCTAGGTCCGGAGAGTGTGCTTAAGGCCTCTTATCAGCTGGACTCGTCTGCTCGTGAGTATACAGCAGTTCGTAAGATGGGTATTGCTATGCTACCTATCCCGCATGAGTGGAAGATGCGCAGTGATATGCTCAGGCATGATACAGCGGGCCATATCCATGCGCTGGAGTTGGGGATGCATCGCTCCACACTCGGGGGGAGTGTACTTAAAAAGATCAACTGGTATACACGTCAGTTTAAGGAGGAGATTCGGGCTAAGGCACTGACTTACCTGAATAAGGGCAAGCTGGTGGCTTTGCTGGGCGGAGACCATAGTACGGCCCTAGGCTTGATAGAGGCACTGGCTGAGAAGCATAAGGAGCTTGGTATACTACATGTGGATGCACATGCTACCTTACGTGGAGCTTACCAGGGTTTTACCTATTCGCATGCTTCTATCATGCACCATGCCCTGAAGCTACCGCAGATCAAGAAGCTTGTTCAAGTGGGTCTGCGCGACTATGCTGGGGAGGAGGTAGAGATCATTGCTGCTTCTAAAGGGCGTATTGTGGCTTTTCTGAATGAGGAGCTCAAGCAACGGCGTTTCCAAGGCGTTGCCTGGGATGCTAGTTGCCGAGAGATTGTTGATGCGCTCCCTGATGAGGTTTATGTGAGCTTTGATATTGATGGCTTGGATCCCAAGCTTTGTCCTAGTACGGGGACGCCGGTACCTGGAGGTCTTGATTTTGATGAGGTGAGTTACTTGCTTGAGCGGGTGGTAGAGGCTGGTAAGAAAATTGTTGGTTTTGATTTGTGTGAGGTAGCACCTGGCGAGAACATAGACTGGGATGCGCGGGTGGGTAGTCGCCTATTGTATAGGTTGGCACTCAATATGGGGGCGAGTCAGGGGAAGCTGCCTATCAAGTAATGACTTGCCTAGCACGTATCCTAAGGCGGGCTGGGGTATGTGAGCAGGTATAGACTACTTGCTTAGAAGCAGCGGGTGGTGTGGATCTTCCCTCATGGTTCTTGGCCTTCTAGTTAAGGGGGCCCTTAGTCATTCGGTTTTTTTAAAGAGACCAAGGTTGCTTAGTGGTCACAGCTGCGGAGAAGGTAGTAGCAGGGCTAAAGGCAGGACGCGAGTACTTGCTATGACCAGAAGCATGCTTAAGAGAACTTGCAAGCCAGATGGATACTAGAAGAATGCTCTAACTTTCTCAAAAAAGCTTTTTGTTTGCTTTTTAGGGCTAGGGGCGAGGTTAGGAGCGTTCTTGAGTGATTCGAGTTTCGTCCTCTCTTCTTTGGTGAGCTTTTGGGGTGTCCATACCTGTACGTGTATAAGCTGGTCGCCTATGGCGTAGCCATTGATGTCTTTGATTCCTTGGCCGCGTAGCCGCAGTACTTTTCCGCTTTGGGTTCCGGGTGGCAGCTTAATCTTTGCTTTACCGCTTAGGGTAGGGACTTCTTGGTCACTGCCGAGGGCAGCATCTATGAAGCTGATGTAAAGCTGATAGTGTAGGTTGTTGCCTTCTCGTGCGAATAGGCCGTCTTCTTTTTCCTCGATCGAAATAATGAGGTCGCCGGGCATACCGCCCTGGGCAGGTGCGTTTCCTTTACCTGCCATGGATAGCTGCATGCCTTGGCTTACACCAGCTGGGATTTTGAGGCTGAGTACTTCTTCGTGATATAACCTGCCCTCTCCTTTACAGGTGCCACATGGGGTTTGGATGGTTTTTCCTGTTCCTTGACAAATCGGACAGGTAGCGGTTGTCATTACTTGTCCTAGTATGGTACTAGTTACTCTATGGGTTTGGCCGGCTCCTTGGCAGTTGCTACACTTAGCTAGTGCGGTTCCATGGAGCGCTCCATTGCCTCCACAAGCCTGGCAAGACACATGGCGCTTTACTTTGATTTTCTTTTCAGTGCCTTGGGCTATTTCTTGTAGGGTAAGCTTGAGTTTAATGCGCAGGTTGGCTCCTTTCCGGGTTCGGCCTCCTCTGAAAAAGCTTCCAAAAGGAGTTCCACCTAGGATATCACTGAACTGCTCGAAGATATCCTCCATCGTCATGCTAGGCCCTCTGCCTGCTTGGTCGTGGACTCCTTCGTGGCCAAAGCGGTCGTATTGCTGCCTTTTCTTAGCATTACTTAGTACCTCATAGGCTTCTGCAGCTTCTTTGAACTTCTCCTCAGCTGCCGGGTTGTTGGGGTTCTTATCTGGATGGTACTTGAGGGCTACTTTCCTATAAGCCTTTTTGATCTCTTCTGGACTTGCATCGCGTTCTACATCCAGTATTTCGTAGTAGTCTTTTTTCTCTGTCATTTATGATCCAATGATAACTTTAGCAAACCGTAACACACTACCCCTAAAGCGGTATCCTTTCTCAACGACTTCTACTACTTTACCTCTCAGGGCTTCGTTTGCTACGGGAGCTTGGGTGACTGCCTGGTGTAGCTCAGCATCAAATTGAGTGCCTGGGGTGGCTTCTATGGGCTGTACATGCTCTTGCTGGAGTAGGTGCGTCAGCTTGTCATAGATGAGTCTGACACCTGCTTGCGTAGCTTCTGCAGATGTATTGCTCTGGGTTGTGGTAGCAAGTGCTCGCTCAAAGTCATCTATGATAGGCAAGAGTTTTATGAGGATGGCTTCATTCGCTGCCTCTCGCAGGGTTTCTGCTCTTTCGTCACTTCTTCTCCGGAAGTTTGCAAACTCCGCACATAACCTTGTGTACTTGTCCTGAACTTCTGCTAGTGCTACGTATGCTTTTGCCAACTCCTCGATTCGTTCTTGCTCTGCTGCTGATGCTGCCGATGCTTCCTCTTCATGCTTGGAAGCAGCTAGGTCCGGGCCTTGGTGCGTTTTATTGTCTTGAGGTGCTTGCTCTGTCTTTTCAGCCATAATCAAATCTAGTTTTAGTAATTTTCTGGGTAAAATCGTACGGGCTCAGCATAACTTTACTATCTGAGATAGCAAGTATCATCCTGGCCCGCAGTCAAGTGCCACCTTTCTCGTCGTGCGTTCTGTACATACAAATTTAGCTAAAAATAAGCTTTTTGCATAGCGCTAGTACTTTTATGGCTATCTTGGGGGCAGCTAATTTTGAAAATGACTTGGGAGGTACTGACAGCACAGTTTGAGACATATTTGCGCTTAGAGCGGTCGCTATCGCCTAATTCTGTGGTGGCTTACCTGGGAGATGTCAAGAAGCTGTGGCAATTCTTGATGGTTAGGTGGCCTAACTTACCGCCACTGACAGTGGCACCTAGCCATTTGCAAAATTTCTTGGCGCACTTACACTTGCTAGGTATGGGAGCTACCAGCCAGGCTCGCATACTCTCGGCCATCAAGGCATTCTACCAGTGGCTATTGCTAGAAGAGCACCTTGCTCAAGTTCCTACCAAACTTTTAGGTCGCCCTACTATCGGTCGTAGGCTACCCCAGACCCTAGCAGTGCGCGAGATAGAGGCACTGATGTGTGCCATTGATCATACTACTCCTACAGGTATGCGGAATAGGGCTATGCTGGAAACTTTGTATGGCACGGGGCTACGGGTCTCTGAACTGATAGTGCTGAGGCTAAGTGATCTGTACTTTGATGAACGGTTTTTACGGGTACTTGGCAAGGGAAATAAGGAGCGGCTGGTACCGATAGGGCAGGTGGCTATGAAGTATCTGCGTATATATATAGAAGAAGTCCGGTCCCGTATAACGGCAAAAAAGGGATTTGCTAACTATGTATTCTTGAATAGGCGTGGAGCTAAGCTTACGCGTGTGATGGTTTTTCTGATAGTTAAAGAGCTGGCGCAACGGGCTGGGCTAGGGAAGCAAATCAGCCCGCATACTTTTCGGCACTCTTTTGCCACGCACCTGGTAGAGGGTGGGGCAGATCTACGCGCTGTACAAGCTATGCTGGGCCATGAATCTATTACTACCACAGAGATTTATATGCACCTAGATAGCAATTATCTCAAGCAGATAATCCGAGATTTTCATCCACGCAGCTAGGTATCCAGCATAGACGGGAAGGGCGCTACCGGTGGAGGCTAAAGGGCTTCCAATGATGCCTAACCCTACTTCTCTAGAATCTTCAGACTTAACTGCTCTAGCTCCGCCACCATGGCTGCTAAATCTAGCTGTTTCGCTACAGGAACGAAGAAGGTCAGCGTCTCTTCCGCAATTTTTTTCTGCTTGGCTAGCGAAGGATGCCCTCCTATAGTGCGCATGTTGTGTAGTCTATCCGAAAGCTTGATCAGCGTTGCCCTAGGGTCGCCAGAATTTACCAAGCGATGTTTATACTCATGCGCTTGTAGCTTGACTTTCCTGATTTTATCCTCGAGGTTGGTGGCTTTACTTACCAGCAGAGCTACTGTCTCACCAAACATGGCTCGGACCTGGGCCAGCGAGAGGCTGGTGTCTTCTACCGTATCGTGCAACAAGGCAGCCACGATCGCATCCTGGTCTTGTGAGTAATCTGTAAGAATGACCGCTGTAGCTAAAGGATGGGTAAAGAAGGGCTCTCCGGACTTCCTACTGACCCCGCCATGATATTTTTTTATGGTATTTAATGCACGGCGAATGACAGCTAGGTCTACTGGAGTTCCTGCTAGCTTGTCCATTAGTTCTTGTTCTAGCTGAACGGCCAAGGGATGCGTGGTTTCCTCAGGGTCTGCTGCGGCGGGGGTCCGGAGTAGCTCCATCACTTTACCTCGTACCTCCCTAACGTTGGTTGGAATGACATAGATATGTGTGGTAGCTTGGCTGACATCTACATAACCATAATGGGCATCTATAATGCGGATATTCTCGAGTAGCTCTGGATCAGTTACTTCAGCAGGCTCGTAGCTAGCAGTCTGCATAGGATTGAGCATATAAATTTCCTCAGTAGGAGGAAGCACTTTGCTGGTCGTGATTGTCATCTTCAGGGCAGCCAGCTTACTGATGTAGTTAGGCATACTCTCTAGCTTATGCCCTAGTTTGGCCGGTTCTAGCCCAATCGTAATTGGCCGATTTGTTGAATTCTTTTCCTGTATATAAACAATGCTCTCTACCAGCAATTGCTTTATTTTGGGCACGTCGACTTGTAGCGTGGCGTAGTTGGTATGCCACTTCGTGATGAGTTGAGGCGGCGATTCAAAGTCTTGTAGCTTGAGCAGCTCCCTTGCCTCCGCTAGAAGTTGTTCTAGCTTAACCTCGCTTACTTCAAGGCGCAGATAGTCTGTCACCCGGTAAATAGCCTGCTTCATGTAAGTCAGGGCTGTGCTATCTAAAAAGGCTAACTCATCCTTGTTGAGCTCTTTCAAAATTTCTCGACGATACCCTAAAGTCTCAATGAGCTTGGCTCTGAGCCCCCGGCCCGTAGTACGGAAGTACTTTTTTTGTTCTTCTAGCCTAGAACTAGCCTGCCTGAACCGAATCAGGGCAATCCAACAGCTACTAAACAGCAGTAAAGTATAGATACGCTTAAAGCGAAGCGGAACTTCGGCTGCTATAGGTATTAATCCTGTCTGTAGATACCATACCGTACAGGCCAGGATAACTCCACTAGCAGCCAATCCAATCACAAGGGGCCCAGAAAGGAGCAAAGTAGCGATGATCAGGTTGAGCATAAAAATCATGACCTGTACCTCATTATACCCACTCATCAAAACCAAGATAGTACCTACAAAAAAGAGGAGGTAACCAATACCTAGCGGCCAAAAGAAAGCGATAAAGCGCTTATCTCGTAAGATAGGGGGCCAAGCTGGATAGGTAGTAAAGATAACCACCATGATCAGGACTGAGTTTATAATGAAATCACAGAGCTTCGGATAGGCAGTGACTACTGGAGCTGGAATAGTGAAGAATAGCGCATAGGTAGCACCGATCACGTATACACCGAACAACGAGTAGAGGCCGCCCTGTGCAGGTAGGTTTTTCTTGAGATAAGCATAGAGTCTCGGTTTTCTAAGGTTTTCGATCAATGCTTTGCGTGCCAGCTGGGCCTTTTCTCGCTCAGCCAAGAGCGGCGCTGGTTCTTGAATGCCTACCCAACCTCCTTTTTCCCGCAGCAGATAGTGGCTGCCCATGAAGAAGAGCAGGTTGGCCGCCATGCCGGGGATAGTACTGGGTAGGAGCATATTGCCAAACCTAAAGTACCAAGTAGCGGTCACAGCAAAGCCCGCGAGCATGCCTATCAGCACTGCTCTAGCACTACTTCGAAAGCCCAAAACGGCTAATAAGGAAGGAATAGTGACAATAGGCATGAAGAAACTACCAGCGAGTAGCACAAGCTGCAAGAGGTCTTGAACAACTAGTGCTAAGCATAAGGCAAAAGCCCCCACCAAGAGAGAAGATACCCTAATGAGTGCAATGGATTCTTTGAAACCTCGCTGCAGTGGTCTGATAATGTCATTAACTGCTAGTACAGCTGCTGAATTTAATAAAGAGTCAGCCGTAGACATGGCCATAGCCACAATACCTACAGCGGTAAGCCCTTTGAGGCCTGGATAAGAATAACGGTTGATGAGATAATCTACGAGGCTTTTAGGATCCAGCGTAGGATTATCAGCCAACAACAAGATACCTGCCACAGTCAAAAATAAGAATGCTATTAGTCGGAGATCTGCTGCATAGGTAAAAGAACGCCTGGCTTGATAAACATTTCGTGCCATAACGATTCGCTGAAAGGTAGTCGGAAGGAGAGAAGGGGTCGAAAAATGGAGCATCAAACCTAGCATAGATAGCGTTTTCCAATTCCACTGCAAGACATGCTCGAAGCTGAAGTTAGGATTGGTAGTTAATACATGCACGACTTTATCAGGATCTTTGAGGTGGTTCCAAACGATAAGTGTCAGAATAGGGATAAAGACAAAAAAAGTCATAAACTGGAGCAAATCCGTAAAAGTGACCGCCCGGATACCGCCAAAGGCTGCATAGAGCGTGATAATGGGCGCAACAGTAATAATACCCATCTCTACCCCTCCCACCTCTACAGTGTGGCCGAGTACATTCAAAGTTATCCCTGCAGGATCGAAAACCAGCTTGACTGCTTTACCCATAGCCACAAACTGGAGAGATACTATCACCACTTCTCGTAGTACTCCACTCACGCCAGTAATGACCCGCACTGTGCGACCATATAGCTTGCCCATGGCTTCGGCTATGGACAGGGCGTCTAGAAATTCGCCCATACGCAAGGTTAAAATCCGCCCTACCAGTAATAGATAGCCTGTCCCTCCCACTGTTGCTGGAATGATATAATACAGCCCTTGTGTGTAGGTCTGCTCGAGATGGCGGAATAAAAAGCCGCCACCGATATAGGTAGCAATAACCGTAGAGGTGAGTGTAGCTGTAGAAAAATCCTTTCTGCCTACTGAATAGTCACGCATGGTGGCTATTTGGCGGCTATGGAATAGCCCCACGATGAGGTTAATGGCCAGGAAGGCACTGAATAAAGTAATATCAAGCATAGCGGCAGTTGTTAAGCATGAATTAAATGTTTGAGTAAATATACAGAATTTTTTTCTGCATCTCCAAAGCCCTAGCGCTACATGATCGGATATGTCGGTCGCGGTTGCTCATAAGATGCACTATGGGACCACTTCCCTAGCTTCTTAGGCGAATTTTGCAGCGATTTTCTCGTCGAGTACAGGACAGTTTTAGTGCTAGTTGTGCTGAATCTGTCGCTCGAGGAATGGGCGCCGGTAGAACGGCTGATCTTATGGCTCATCCTCACGCAAGGCCCTCAGCTTCCGTTTGAGACTTGGGCAGCAAAATTTTTATCAAAGGTCTTGGCCAGATGGCTGACACTTTTTTAATGCCTCCCTTCCCCAAATGATAGTCTTTAGGCCTAAGGTGTCATGTATTTAGTAAACAGGGCTATTACCTCGACTAGCAGGGCTATGCTAGCTTGTGCAATCCTGGCGCTATAAGCAGCAACATTATTAAGTTGGATCTTGCTATCCCCGGGATGATTTTTTACCTAACGCCTAACGGGAGTGCGAGGTATCCAAGAAGAATTTACTCCAGTCAGGCGCCTGGCGAGCAGTATGGGACTGCACAAATTGATACAGCCAATATCGTTCCCACTCATCGATGCAGCTAGTCGAGAATCAATTAGAAAAAATCGAGGAATTATTATTAGATCTACAAAGAAGAATTCACATTGAAACTATCAGAATATTCGTAGAGATTTAGCGAAGATGGATTAATGAGCCTTCGCCCTGAACCGTCCTCGAGCAAGGGCTCGAACTTAGGTAGAAGATTGGAAGATTGGGCGTGTTAATATTTTATTTATAGTTTGTAAAAAAGAAGGAATCA
>JBCCGO010000020.1:0-14221 GCA_039029235.1 Bacteroidota bacterium
AAATCATGAGTGTTACACAAGCCATCAGAGAAGAAGGAAGACAAGAAGGAATGCAGGCTAGAAATTTGGAAATAGCTCAAGCAATGCTCCAAGAAGGGGAACCGATCGCAAAGATTATCAGATGGACCGGGTTGAGTGAGGCGAGCATTCGCAGCTTGTAAACTATCTTGGCTACGCTTACACGCTACTTGTTGCGAAAGACCAATTGTATCGGTACGCCTTGTAAGCTAAAATGGCTTCTGAGCTGCTTCTCAAGATAGCCTTTGTAAGTAGGCTGGATGTACTGTGGCAGGTTGCAGAAAAAGGCAAATACAGGTGTATGCGTCGGAAGCTGCGTCGCATACTTGATCTTGACATGCTTGGACCTGACAGCTGGCGGCGGATGCCGCTCAATGGCCGGAAGCATCACCTTGTTCAGGACCGCAGTGGCAATTCTCTGTTTTCTACACGCATAGACAGCCAGTGCCTTCTCCACAGCCTGGTATATCCGCTGCTTCTTTGTGGCAGAAGTAAATACAATAGGTATGTACTGGAGCGAGGCGAGTTTCTGAAGAATTTCTTTCTTATACGCTTCGGCAGTGTAGTGGTCTTTCGCTATTAAGTCCCACTTATTGACCAGTACAACGATTCCCTTTTTATAGCGGTGTGCCAAGGCAATGAGGTTAATGTCCTGTGCTTGCAGGCCTTGCTCAGCATCAATCACGACCAAGCACACATCTGCCTCTTGCAAGGCCTTCAGTGCCCGTATTACCGAATAGAATTCAATGTTCTCCTTTGCCTTGGCTTTCTTGCGAATACCTGCTGTGTCCGTTAGGATAAAATGCTTGCCGTATAGCGTATAAGCCGTATCAGTAGCATCTCTGGTAGTCCCTGCTAGCGGTGTAACAATGCTCCGTTCCTGGCCCAGCAGCACATTGAGTAGCGAAGACTTGCCTACATTGGGCCTACCCAAGATGGCAATTTTGGGTACGTCAGCTTCCTGCCCCTGGACACTGCCTGGGCAGTGCCTGATGAGCTCGTCCAGTAGCTCACCAGTACCTGCACCACTGGCTGCGGAGATAGGATAGGGGCTGCCCATACCCAACCCATAAAAATCATGCGCCACCAGCTCACTAGCCACATTATCAGCCTTATTAGCCACTAAGATTATGGGCTTACGTGAGACCCTCAGGGTAGCTGCCAGTTCCTCATCTAGGGCCGTAAGACCTACCTGGCAGTCTACCACGAATAAAATGACGCTAGCCTCTTCCATGCCTATGGCAGCCTGCTGGCAGATAGCTTGCTCGAAAATATCTTCACTACCCAGCACATACCCGCCTGTGTCGATCACCGTAAAGTGCTTTCCGTTCCATACAGCATGTCCATAGTGCCGATCGCGCGTTGTCCCACTTTGGCTAGCTATGATAGCCTTGCGCTGCTCTACCAGCCTATTGAACAGGGTTGACTTGCCTACGTTAGGCCTACCGACAATAGCTACTACATTTGCCATAGGAGTAAAGTTAATCAATAGCTTGTGTATGATGTGTAACTGAGACTTGATTTTCTTCGCGCGAGGAAGGAATAGCGGGCTGTCCTCGTCGCTCTATGGCCCGGTGCCAAAGACCTCGGCAATCTGGTTAGAAATTATGATTGGTGTGGTGTGTAGTACATACAGCTGAGATGCTTCGCCCCAGGCCCGCATGCTACGTAGCACCTCACAGCAGTAGCCCTCTACACTGGAACCATCAAAATATACAGAGAAGATGTCTCGTTGCATTTACTAGCCCGTACTTTTTAGTAAGTTTGTGCTTTAGAGAAAAAACTGAGTAACTATGAAGAAAGAAGTTTATCCAAATTATAGAGCCGTAGTATTCTTAGATACTTCTAGCGGATTCAAGTTCTTGACACGCTCAACGATAAATACCCAAGAGACCATCCGATGGGAAGATGGCCAAGTGTATCCGCTGGCAAAAGTAGAAATTAGTGCGGCTTCTCATCCCTTCTATACCGGTAAAAAAATCTTTGTAGACACTGCTGGCAGGGTTGAGAAATTCAAACAGAAATATGCCAAACGTCAGAAGCAAGGAATCTCTGGATAGCACTGACCCTGGCACGACAGCCTGCTAGCTAATGTAGTTGTTCTTGTGAAGCAACGAGCACGTTTGCGCTTTGTATTACTAAGGATTCTAGCTAGTAGTAAGAGGCTTGGGAGGACCATGCTAAGCTTGGGTAAGCCACAAGCTAGGGCAGCCCTTCAGCCTTGCACCGATAAAAACGCTTCCATACCAAGCCCAGGAGTAGCCATCCTAGCAGGAGCGATGAAAGCGTGCATTGCCTAGAAAATATTCGCTTCGGGCAGCGTATATGGTGGGCCCTGGAATAGTTCACTTATTCATGAACTAGATAAAGCTGTAGTAAGCTACTACCAGCACTAGGGAACAACCGCAGCAAGCAGCTCACAGAAGTAGCTGAGAAGACCTTTATTTACTTGGCTGAGCATGCCTTAACAGCTTGTCCTAAGCCAATACTCAAACCATGCGATTTACAGCTATCCCAGCACAGCAGTCTATCAAGCAACAGCTTCTCCATGTGGCCCAGGGCAATCAAGTGCCCCACGCTCAGTTGTTTTGGGGCTCTGAAGGTAGCGCGCAGCTCCCTCTAGCCCTTGCCTTTGCCACTTACCTGAACTGTCAGCATCGCCTCCATGACGATGCTTGCGGCCAATGCTCCTCGTGCCGAAAGATGCATAAGCTCATCCACCCTGATGTCAAGTTTGTTTTCCCCACCAGCGCTGCCAAACACATCACCGGCAAAGACGTAGTGAGCAATAGCTTTCTTGCGCCATGGCGTTCGTTTGTACATGCATATCCTTACGGGAGTGTTAGTGACTGGAGCTACTACGTAGGCAGCGAACACAAACAGCTTGCTATACCCAGAGAAGAGGCCAGGCACATCACCCAGCATGTAAGCTTCAAAGCACTAGAAGGAGCCTACAAGGTAGTACTAGTCTGGCTACCAGAATACCTGCACCCTACAGCGGCCAATGCCTTGCTCAAAGTTCTCGAAGAGCCCCCGCCCTACACCATTTTTTTACTCGCCAGCATAGTACCTGAGCGGATAATGGGCACCATCCGCTCACGTACCCAGGCTATTTATGTGCCTGCCTTTACCGACGAATCCATCGCACACCTACTTACCCAGCAGCATACCCTGGCTCCAGAACAAGTAGCCCAAGTGGTTACCCTAGCTGATGGCAATGTAAGCAAAGCTCTTAAACTCGCTTTGGACACCCAGGGGGGAGATCTTAAACAATTTGCAACCTGGATGCGTGCATGCTATGCACAAGACCTGGAACGATTGGTAGCGCAGGCGGAAGTTTTCCAGCAGCTACCTAGAGCAGGGCAAAAGAACTTCTTAGTCTATGCCTTACATATGCTGCGAGAAGTCCTGATAATACATGTGGGGCAAACAACCCTAGCAAGAACTACCAAAGCAGAGCAAGCACTTAATCAGAAGCTAGGGCAGACGCTAACCTATCCGCAGCTGAAGTGCTACGCTACCTGGCTCAATCAAGCTTGTAACCACCTAACTAGGAATGCTAACGCCAAGCTACTATTTCTAGACCTATCCTTACGAATATCTCGTGCTTTTACAACCACAACATAACGACCCCACAGGCCTCCCATCCCATGAAGTCTTCCCTTCGGATGGCATCTTTTGGGGTAAAACGAGTATGTCAAACGGCTAGTAGTGCCAAAAATATTGCCTTCGACTATAGCTTCGCAGCCTCATTCCTATTAGATTTATCCAGTAGGTTTGGCAACGTTGCTTCAGAGCCTGCCCTGTTATCGTATCGTAAGCCAGCGAAAGACACGACAGCAGGTACAACCCTGACCCCCTCGTAACACCAGGGTAAGCAGCTACGCTGTTTTATTCTACCCATCATGCTTTACAAGACACGCGGCATTGTACTCAGCTACATCAAGTACAGCGAGACTTCGATCATTGTGCGTATTTTTACAGAGCTTTTCGGACGACAGAGCTACCTTATCCAAGGAGTGAGGGCCAAGAAGCCCAAGCATAGCATTGCGCTCTTCCAGCCGCTTATGCCTCTAGACATGGTGGTGTATCATAAAAAACAGGCCAACATGCAGCGTGTTGCTGAGGTAAAGTGTCATGTACCTATCAGTAATATTTTGGAGAATATGGACAAAGCAGCCACAGCTACCTTCTTGACAGAGCTGCTGACCAAAGTACTTCATGAGGAAGCACAAAATGAAGGGCTATTCCGTTTCTTTTTACGCGCCGTGATTGCCCTCAATGAGCTAGAGGCAAGCCACGCACTTTTTCACCTCTACTTTATGCTACATCTCTGTAGCTATTTGGGGTTTGGCGTAAAAGCTGCTCAGGAGATCGATGAGCAATTGGTTCGCCTGGGCCTACACCAAGGATTTAGCCGGGAGGAGGCAGGCCTGCTGAATACACTGCTAGCAAACGCTTTTAGCCCGGAACTCCGCCCTAATAAACAGATCAGAAGAAAACTGACGGCCAGTTTAGTAAAGTTCTACCAGCTACATATTGACTCCTTAGATACTTTGAAGTCGCTAAAGGTACTGCAAGAGATCAGCAGCTAAGCTTGTGGTGAGCACTGACTGCCGCGCTTATTGCTGGGCCCAGCCTGCTCTGCTACCTGAAATTTCTGAATGAACTTTTGGTTGGTTTCTTCTAAGGCTGCATCTGGATCAATTGCTATTAATCGTGCATAGCCAGCCAAGGCAAACAACAAGTCGCCGATGGCTTCTTGCACCCCATCCTGGCCAGGCTCATCATCGCTATCACTATGCTGCCGAACTGCTTCAGCAAAGTTTTGCATAGTTTCTTGCACCTTGGGCCACACTTCCTCGCTCCGCTGCCAGCCAGAGCCAACCCTACCAGCTTTTTCTTGAATGCGCGTAGCTTTGATGAGGCTAGGCAGGGATGAGGGAACGCCGTCCAGCACAGAACGATTTCCCTTTTCCTGTAGCTTACGTTGCTCCCAATTCTTCCCTGCTGCGTGCACATCGGCTGCCTCTGCTTGGCCATAGATGGGAAGATGGCGGTGGATGAGTTTATCGCAAAGCCCTTGAATGACTTCCGTGATCGTAAAGGATTGCTGCTCAGTAGCTATGCTGGCATAGAATACAATGTGTAGCAGCAGATCGCCTAGCTCCTGCTTGATGGCGTCCCTATTGTCTGCCAACACAGCTTCAGAAAGCTCAAAAGCCTCCTCAACAACCAAGGGCCTAAGGCTCCTCATTGTTTGCTCCTGACTCCAAGGCGATTTTTCTCGCAGCTCATCTACAAGCCTTAGCAGTCGATCAAAAGCTTGGAGCTTCTCAGTATTATTCATTTTATTCTTCGGTTTTGTATAAATACATTTATAAATCGACGTACGCTATAGGCCTGTATCTGTAGTACAACTACCCGCTGCCGCAGACTTTGCCCACAGCCGCTGGATAAGCTTTCTCTGGGTATGCCAAAACTTTACGTGGCTAGCTATAAACATAATGCGGCTATGGCTGTAACCCTAACCAATTGTTCGCTGATCTCCAAAGCCAGCTAAGGTGCTCAGGCAGTTGCTAGATCTTAGGAACGACTTTGCCACTAAGCATGCCCAAAAAAGTCTATTCAGCCTCTAGATAATCCCCAGTGCGCGTGAAGGTCTGGGAGCCCCTGACAAGGTAGCCCCAGGTCGAGGAGGGAGGGGAGAAGTTCTAGGCGAAGTCATTTTTAGGAGTTGGGAGCTTGGTGAGCATGATGACTGTCTTGAGCTAGCGTGAAGTTAGGAATTTATCTGGGAACCTGGTCATGGCAGACTGAATTTTGTAAGAGCTTAGCTAATTAAAAAATCTTGCCCCACTATAGGCCCGAAGCCCCTCACAACGAAGAAGCAAACGTACCAAGGAATCTCCCCTCTATTTCGCTCTCAGCAGCAGGGATTCCGCTGCTTGTCGGGCTGGCGTATGAGGCTATATCCAACTCTTCTGCAGAGCTATAGCTCGATACTTTAGCGAGGCATTTGGTACGAATGAATTATTTATTATATTGTACACGTCTATCTAGCTAAATTTCTAGCTAAATTTTTGGAGCATTTAGCTAGAGAAAGTACTAGAATATCCTGGGGTCGCCTGGAATTGACGATAAGTACAGGTCCAGTGTAAGCATGCGAGGTGTTGTAAGTAGTACCTCTACCAACAAACTTACGATATCCATAACTGGCAATAATTATGTTGCCCTTGCTGCCTAGTTAAGAACTGGGAAGCTTGTGTCTCGTGTGCCTTTTGTTCTGCTAGGCGCGCATAAGAGGCATTAATATGCAGGACTAGTTGTAGTAGGTACGTGATGCTATAGCGAAACAAAGCACGTATAAGGATAGTCCTTAGGTAGGTAGCTGACCAGGGATATTCTGACTATGAACAGCTACTAAGCATGTAGAAAGCATTGTGATTGGCTTGCTCGGACGAGGGTTCGAATCCCTCCGACTCCACCAAATGCCTTTTTAAATTCAGAATAATTATGGATGACTCAACCCGCCATGACGCGCTACCAGCCTAGGGGCAGCAAGAGGATGATCCCGTAGCCCAGGCTGGCAGCAACAAATCTGCTGTAGACATTATTTACTTTGGTATCCGCACACAATCATCAAGAAGGACCTAAAGCAAAAAGAGCTACTGATGAAACAAGCCAACAACTCGTAGCCACCATGCTCCAGCAGGGCGCTATGGACAGAGTCACGTACAACAATAAACTAGGTAACCAATTCTAGATCAATCTTGCGCTGGCTGATATCACAGGCTTTGACTCGGACCTTGACCAAGTCTCCCAGGCGATACACCTTCTTAGTCTGCTGGCCGGTAAGCGTGAACCTCTTTTCATCTAGTACATAATGATCGTCCGTTATGTCAGCTAGCCGCACCATGCCTTCACACAAAGTATCCACCAGCTCGATGTAAATCCCCCATCCCGTCATACTGCTGATCGCACCTTCCATCACCTCTCCCAGCCAAGCCTGCATCAGCTCTACCTGCTTGTACTTGATAGAAGCACGTTCTGTCTCGGCGGCTACCCGCTCTCTCTCAGAGGCATGCTGGCACCGCTTTTCATAGGTTGGATCATCAAACGTCAGCTGGCCTCGGAGGTACTGCTTGAGCAGCCGATGGGCCATCAAATCCGGATATCGCCTAATGGGCGATGTAAAGTGGGTATAATGCTGAAAGGCCAGGCCAAAATGGGGTTTTGCTTTTGTAGTGTAAAGGGCTTTGGCCATCAGGCGAATGGCTAAGGACTGGACGATGTTAGCCATTGGCTGTCCCGCCATACGGGCTGCTATGGTATTTAAGGAAGTAGGAAGCGATCGAAGATTGGTTTCGAGGCTGTAGCCAAATTGTTTTACAAAAAGTGCAAAGTCTCCTAACTTTTCTAGATCAGGCTTATCATGCGTTCTGTACACAAAGGTGTGGAAATGCTTGCCTTGCTTGATACGACGGACATGGAGCGCTACCCGCTTATTGGCCAGTAGCATGAATTCTTCGATGAGTCTGTGCGTATCCTGGCTTATTTTGGGTAGGACGCTCAAAGGTTTCCCCTGCTCATCCAGTTCAAACCGTACCTCGGTCGTCTCAAAATTGATAGCTCCTTGCTTAAAACGCTCAGCACGTAGTTCTTTGGCTAGGCTATTCAGGATAGTCAGCCCTTGGTGGAAGTCTCCCTGCTGGTGTACAAGGGCCTGCTGGGCTGCTTCATACGTAAAGCGCTGTGTTGAGTGAATGATCGTCTCTCCAAACCATTCCTTATGCAGCTTGCCATGCGCATCTAGCTCAAATACTGCCGAAAAAGCCAGCCTGTCTTTATGGGGTCGGAGTGAGCAGAGTTCATTAGCAAGCCGCTCAGGGAGCATCGGTATGGTTCTATCTACCAGATACACTGACGTACCTCGCGCAAAAGCTTCTTGGTCTATGGGGCTACCCTCTGGTACATAATAGCTGACATCAGCAACGTGGATGCCTACTTGGCAGCGGCCGTTTGGCAGTTGCGCTAGAGAAAGCGCATCGTCAAAGTCTTTTGCATCTACGGGGTCAATGGTAAAGGTAGGTACCTTCCGGAAGTCTTTTCGCTGTGCTACCTCACTGGCAGGGATAGTATCTACAATGGCTTCAGCTGCTGCTAAAACCTGGGCAGGGAAATGCATAGGAAGATCGAACTCAGCCATGATGGCATGCATCTCTGTCTCATGCTTGCCAGCCTGCCCTAGTACACGAATCACTTTGCCCTCAAGAGGCTGGCAGGCTGTAGGAGCGGTAATGAGTGCCACGATGACCTTATCATGCTGCTGAGCACCCTTTAGGTTACTGGCTTTGACCAGAATGTCATCATGCATACGCTTACTAGTCGGTGCTACAAACATGGCCTGACCCTTTTGTACTACTGGACCGACCCACGTTGTTTTACTGCGCTCCAAGATAGCCACCACCTTGCCCACAGGATGCTTTGCGCGAGCCTTGAGCTGGGTAATCAATACTCGGACTACATCCTTGTCTAGCGCAAACAGTAAATCTTCTTTACTGACCCAAATATCATCTTGTCCTTCCTCCGTTACTACATAGGCATAGCTAGGATGCACATAGTCCACCCTGCCTGTGGCATAAACCGCTTCACGCGGTAGCGCAAAGCGCCCCCTGCTCAATGACTTGATGGTTCCCTGCTGAGCCAGCGCAAGTACAGCCTCTTGAATATCTTGCTTAGCGAGTCTCCCCTTGAGGTCTTTGTAAAGCTTGTAGAGCGTATAATCATTGGCAGGCTTGGTCTGTAACAGATCCAGTATCAACGCTTGGTGCGTGGAGGAATTCTTACTGTACTTAGTAGACTGTTGCTTTTTTTGCTTTCGAGGCATTTGATTCGGTAAATGAAATTTTTTGACTATCACTTCTCAGATGTGATGCAGCCCAGAAGTTCAAAGATAGGTTTCTTTCCAGAAACTCATGCCTCGTAGCTTCCTAGGCGCCCTGTGGTAGTTTTATTTGCTCACGGAATCATGTATGGAAGAAGTTGTTATTGGAGATCAACGGCTCCCTATCCAGACCATGAGCTTCAGGGGGCAATACACAGCTCATGAGAGAGCATTAGCGCGTGCAACGACGCTTTTGGGAGGGGGTGTTAAGTATATACTTCTATAACGCTGAATTCCTTTATGATTGAGTTAACACTTCCCTTACAGCAACCCGAGTGCGGGAAGGGGAGGTCTGGGGTCCTTTGTCAGGGGCCCCAGGCTCTGGAGGGAAGGGGGAAGCTCTAAGCGAAGCGGCGAACTGACTGAGAAGCTACCCATGGTGAACTAAGTTTTCAATAGCAAAAATACGTATTTACTAGAATATGATGCAAGGATCCCAGGAGTCTGCACCTTCTGGCCTATCCGAGCACCCCCTTACAGCAACCCGAGTACTCGGGGAGGTCTGGGGGCCCCTGAAAAGGTGGTCCCCAGGCCGAGGAGAGAGTGGAGAAGTGCTAAGCAAAGTCATTTTTAGGTGCTAGAAGCTTGATGTACATAATAGCTGTATTTAGTACGAAGTTAAAAATAACTCTAGATCGGCCCTGATCCTTTTTTCATACACACTTTTTCGGGACACTACCTCCTGGGTCTGTAACCAAAGGACTGAAGTAGGTCCTAGGAGGCCATGCCTAGCAATGACTTCTCAGCAGTCCGCTAGCCACCTCCAGGTCAGTTACTCTTATGGCGCTCTAGGACTTCGCTAGCTAGGTAGCTACGCCAGATAACAAAACCCCGGCTCCCTGTGCCTGTAGATACGGGCTGGTCTTTTGCTGTCCAGCAAAAGGAAGGTGCCAAGAAGCACGAGCCACTAGCCCCAGAGGAAGCCTAAATTATGAGTCAGCAAGCCAGAGAGCCCCTACTTTGCCGAACGTACAAGGGTAGTACGACGAGCTTGGTGGCGCACCTGAACCAGGATCCGCTACATTTTTGTATATTGCATACAAAACTCATCACTACTAGTCAATCTAGGTCTGGCCATAATCTTTAAGCCGATATCCATACTATGCGTATCTCCAGAGGCATTCTGTACATGATGCTTGCTACCTTGTCTTTTGCTTTTGTAGGGCTGGGCGCTAAGCTACTCAAACACATTGCTAACCAAGAGATTAACTTCTTCAAAGCCCTGGTGTGTATGCTCGTCTGCTATGGGGCAGCACGCTACAAGCAGGTAGCTGTATGGGGAAGTAATTACCGATTGCTACTAGCACGTGGCATTACAGGAGCTGTGGGTATCATCTTATATTTCATTACCCTACAACAGCTACCGCTAGCGCTCGCTAATACCATCCAATATACCTCTCCTATATTTACAGCTATCCTGGGTATTTTACTCTTGCAGCAACCTGTAGGTGTAAGGCAGTGGTTCTACTCTGCGGCAGCTATGGGCGGTGTGGTGATAGCCAATGGTTCTGCTACAAACGTTGACCTACGTTATGTATTGGTAGGCCTACTCAGTGCTCTAGCTATGGGTGTGACCAACAACTTGAATAGTATGCTGAAGGGCAAAGAAGGCCCGATAGTAATTGTCTTTTACATGAGCTTGTTTACAGCCCTAGGGACAGGAGGCCATCTGCTCTACGATTTTACCATGCCTCAGTGGCGAGATGTTGCGATCTTGGTTGCTATAGGTGTGCTCACTTTTGTGACGGATACGCTGGCTACAACAGCTTTCCAACTGGCAGCTCCAGCGCAAGTATCTGCCGTTTCTTATCTCGTACTCCCTTATTCGCTAGCTCTGGGGTACACTTTTTTAGGAGAGACTTATACGTGGATAAATCTGCTAGGCATGGGATTCGTGCTTTTAGGTGCTTTATCGAGCTCGTTTGACGATTAGCTACATCTTACAGGGACTATGGTTACGGTGTGGCAGCAGTTAACTTTTCTCTTGTGCCATGGTAGGATACAGTAGATAAGCTAGTACCTTCAACCCCTAGCTGCCAAACATACAGGTCCAGCATCTACCACCAGCCAGCATAATATTTGTAACCTACAGCTTGGACGCATATGCGTATTTCTAAAGGAGCTCTACATATGATGCTCGCTACCTTGTCTTTTGCCTTTGTAGGGCTGGGTGTTAAGCTGCTCAGACACATTGCTAGCCTACAGGTTAATTTCTTCAAAGCCTTGGTGTGTATGCTGGTCTGCTATGGGGCAGCACGTTACGAACAGATAGCTGTATGGGGGAGTAACCATTATCGATTATTGCTAGCACGTGGCATTACAGGAGCTGTGGGTATTACCTTGTTCTTTATCACCTTACAGCATGTGCCACTTGCTACTGCTAGTATCATTTTTAACATTACGCCCATATTCACGGCTATACTAGGCATCTTTGTGCTTAAGCAACCTATCAGGGTAGGGCAATGGCTCTGCTTTGCTATGGCCATGGCTGGTGTAGTACTAACCAGTGGCTTTCATACGGCTGTTGATCCGATTTATGTCCTTATTGGCCTGGCTGGTGCTTTAGCCATGGGCATGACTAATAACTTAAACAGCATGCTAAAAGGCAAAGAAGACCCGATAGCGATTGTCTTCTACATGAGCCTATTTACAGTCCTAGGCACGGGAGGTTGCCTATTGCATAATTTTGACATGCCACAATGGCCAGATGGCCTCATCTTGGTTTCTATGGGTATCTTCGCTTTTTTAGCGGACTTTCTGGCCACCAAAGCCTTCCAATCTGCGTCTGTAGCCCAAGTATCAGCTATTGCTTATCTAGGAGTTCCGTATTCGCTAGTACTAGGCTTTGTCCTGCTGGGAGAGACGTACGCGTGGACAAGCCTGTTAGGCATAGGGTTGGTACTTTCAGGTAGCTTGCTAAGCTTGCGTTACTAATAGCCAACCGCATGCAGAGGCGATAACCTTTGAGAATACTTCGTAACTTGCACTTCTGATGGCAGGACATAGTAAATGGGCTAACATCAAGCACCGGAAGAGTGCTAACGATGCTAAGAAGGCCAAGTACTTTGGTAAGCTGATCAAAGAGATAACTGCTGCTGCCCAGCAAGGAGGCGCGGCACCTGCAGCTAACCCTAGGCTCAAATTAGCTATCCAGAATGCGAAGGGAGCCAATGTGCCCAAGGAGAATATTGAGCGGGCTATCCACAAAGGGAGTGGGGAGGATGCGGCCAGCTACACAGCCGTGATGTATGAGGGCCATGCTCCTTATGGCGTTGCTGTAATCGTAGAATGCATGACTGATAACCCCAACCGTACAGTGGCTAGTGTGCGGACTACCTTCAGTAAATATGGTGGCAGCTTAGGCAAAAGTGGCTCGGTAGCTTTTTTATTCCATAGAAAAGGTGTATTTAGCATCCGAGCTGAGGATGTGGCTGATGAGGAAGCCATGACCCTGGCCTTTATCGAGGCTGGGGCAGCGACCCTAGAAGCTGAAGCGGGGTATTTTTATATTACCTGTGCCTTGGAAAACTTTGGCGCCCTCCAGAAGCAACTAGTAGCCTTAGCTGTAGAGCCGGTTGAGAGCTCCTTACAATACTTACCGCAAGTGCAGGTGAACCTAGCAGATGATGCTTATAAGAGTGTAATGAAGCTTATCGGAGCCCTAGAAGACAATGAGGATGTACAGCAGGTCTATCATAACCTAGCCTTCAAGGAGGCGCTGCTGCCTTTGCAAACATAACCTATGGGAAAGCAAGATCGCTTGCTAAGGGCTAGAGAGTGTACGAAAGTACCCTGGCACCAGGAGTCATTCTCGTCGTTACTTGTCCCACAGGCTCTTTAATTATATTCAAAAAATGTTAATCGTATAATCGAATGCCGAAAACAGGAACTGTAAAATTTTTCAACGAAACGAAAGGATGGGGATTTATTAAAGCAGATGAGCAAGATTACTTCGTTCACGCATCAAAGCTCCAAGACAAGATCACAGAGGGTGATGAGGTGGTCTTTGAAGTTAAAGCAACACGAAGAGGGAATGACGCAGTGGATGTAAGGCTCAAATAGCCGCAAACCTATCTACATAAAATTTAGCAAGCCTCATCCAAGTGAGGGAACTTCTCAGTAAGAGGCAGCGTCGAACCGCTTGTGCCAGCTCGTTATAGGGCAACTAGCATACCCGTTCAGCCTAGGAAGGGAGAAGTAGAAGGCTTAAGAGCCGTTGGTGGGAAGATTAAGGAGAGCAGCCGGTGGCCTGGAGGATCGCTAGCGCTGGTGGGGACTCTTGACACTGGTTAGGTAAAAAGTGTGTTCCATTTTTGTACTAAACTTGGTAACATCTAGGACGCTCTACGAAGAATCGGGGCTTCGGCGGCATGAACGCCGCCGAAGCAACAAACCAATAGATCAAGTACCAGCGGCTTAAAACTTCCTGAGGCCATCAACGCCGTGGTTGCCGAAGTGGTCATGACTGAGGATATTACCGATGCAGAAGCCCCCCGAAGAAAACCCCCAACAATCACGGGATAATTATAAGTATCTCTATCGTGACAACGTGTGAGTGTCCAAAATTATCTCCATACAAACGCTTTCCACTCCTGGCATGGTGCGCCAACATTGCCACCGCCACCCCTGAAGCGCTAGGCAAGACATGGTTCAAGTAAGTAGAGCCGAATGGCCCCTCCATCAGCTCACACCGTGCTGCATAGCTCTTGCTCCTCTCCCTGGAAGCACGACCCGAGTCATCAATGCCCACTAAGAGCTGCCTGAAACCCGATTTCCTACTACATTGCAGACACGATCAGCATAATAACTATGCTTAGCCCCATGACCGCCGCCTTAGGGACGCTCGATCAGCTTGCCCAGATAATCTAGCGCCAACGGCTTGCTAGCGACATGCTCTAGGATTAGCTCGCAAGTGTACCCCAGGCGTTGCTTAAGAGAAGCGCTCTCAAGGGTCCTACAGGCAGCTTGACGAACATTGCTATGCCCATCCTGGAGGAGATACTTTTTCGAGACCCGGTGGGAGTTAGAAGCACTTAGCATTGGTCTTCAATAGACTGGATGATGCGTTAGCTAGCTGCTCCATACGCTAGTGAGGAGAAAGTAGTAAATTTGTTTATAGAGAAGTTAACAAAACCAAAGCAAGAAGTAATGGTAACGCTATTACAACAAATAACCAATAGAGTCAGACCGGAGCTAGAAAGGAAATTAAAAAGGGAGTTAGCAGGGAAAGTAAGGGCAGAAGGGATACAGCAAGGT
>JBCCGO010000021.1:0-13273 GCA_039029235.1 Bacteroidota bacterium
ACACTTTCCCTTTCTTTAGAGGTTGATAAAGTTGCTGGTACCGAGCTGATACTGCTTGTACAAGATGAAAAGGGAAGCATAGTCAGTAACCCGATATTTGTGAAGGGGCCTAAAAAGAGAACTTGGGGCTCGGTCTGTGCCTCTGTGGGCTTGGTTGCACTTGGTTGCGCTGGTTGCTTGGTAGCGCTATGCATGTATATGAATCATGTAGGTGAATACTAGTACTAGTGGATACTTATAGATATAGATGAGATATAATACTAAATACTAGAAAATAGCCAGGGAACAAACTAATTAATGATAAAATGAAGTCAAGCTGTAAAATACGCTCCTACCGGCTAATTCAGCTGGTAAGCATAATATCTCTATCCACCTTAGCTCAAGGGTATGCTGAGCAAGTGCAACGCCCTGCAGATCCTGGGCTTCGCTTAGAAGTTGAATCACAAAATTTACAAGGTCCCAATAGAACTATTCAGGTTACTATAACCAATACTTCAACAGCAGTAGCAAACCTTGCTAAGTATAGTCTAGTAATCTTGGAAAAGCATGGGAAGCCTGTCAGGGTCTATTACCGAAACACAGCAAGCACAATAGATGAGCTAGCTTGGCCAGAATCGGTATGCCTGGCAGAGTTGATAGATATAAAGGCATTAAATGTGCCAGAAGCCAGCCAAACCTTTACTCTCTTCTTAAAGCCTGATGGTGTCCCTGACGCCGAGCTAATACTGTTTATAAAAGATGAAAAGGAAAGCATACTCGGAGACCCAGTGTCTGTGAGGTGGTATGCGCAGGGTAGAAGAATGCTGAGGCTCTTGGATTACTACTTCATAGCAAATGAAGTAGTTTCTAGATCTATCTTTACGCTTTGTATATGTGTGGGATTGCAAATTCTATCTAAAGGATATCAAGCTTTTAAGCCATTCAATACTGCAAGGCAAGGCCCTGCTAAAAGGCACCAAAGGAATACACTAGCTTCAAGTGAGCTCACTAGCGAAGTTATAAAAGCACACCTAGACAAACATATTATAGGCCAGGAAACTGCTAAGAAATGCCTTGCGGTAATTGGTAACGAGCATTTAAGGAGAATACAAACTTCAGCAGAGGGCCAGCAGCAGTTAACAAAGCAAAATGTGCTTATGATAGGGCCTACAGGTTCAGGGAAAACGCTTTTGGCCGATAAACTATCCGAGATTCTGGGAGTACCTTTTTATAAAGCAGATGCTAATAGCCTCACTGCAGCGGGCTATGTGGGCGAAGATGTAGAAAGTATAATTCTCGGTTTAGTAGCAGCAGCTAAGTACAACGTAACTGCTGCTGAAAAGGGAATAATATTCATCGATGAGATAGACAAGCTTGGCGCCTCAAAAGACTCGAGAAATATGGATATAGGCGGCAAGAAAGTTCAAGAAGCCATACTGACGCTTTTGCAAGGCAGGGTTATCGAAATTGCTCAAGACCGATTGGGAGTCAGGCCAAAGCTTCGGATTAACGTGGCCAATATCCTCTTCATATGTGCAGGAGCTTTTGCAAGTGTTAGAAAGCTAGAAGCTATACAAAAGAGGCGGGGACTACTAGGTCGGGTGCAGTTTTTAGAAGACCATGGAATAATTCCCGAGTTAATAGGAAGACTTTCTTCGGTCATTCATCTAGATCCTCTTAAGGTAGCAGACTTTTCCGGAATATTGAATAAGTTAGAGAACTCACCGATCGAGCAATGGATTAAATGTTTTAAAGCCAGAGGTATTGAACTGGCCTTCTCCAAAGATGCTATAGAATGCCTTGTGCAAGAGAGCTTCAAAAGTGGCCTGGGTGCTAGAGGCTTAGAGGCAGCCCTGGCAGAGCATATGTACCTTTTTCTATTCGATGTATGCCGTCAGTCTGGTCAATCTTCTCGCAAGTATAGGGTAGCCGTAGCCCAAAATGGTTATCAGAGTCCCATAGAACAAGAGAATGGCGAAGGCTGCCCGCAGGGATACCTGAGCTTGACTTTATCACCTATTGAACCTGATGAGAACGGCAGTGGCAATTAAAACGTGTATTCGGCCAAGTACAAGGATGGGGTACGTTTAGTGGCCCAACCAGCAGCTATCCAGGCTGTCCTAATATAAAAATGCCCTACCACCAACCTGTTTTACTGCAAGAGAGCTTGGCAGGACTAGCTATCAAGCCACAGGGTACCTACGTAGACCTGACTTTTGGTGGTGGAGGACATGCCCAGGCCATTCTTGGCCAGCTACTTGGGGGCAGATTGTTGGCCTTTGACCAAGACCGAGATGCAGCACAGCTCGCCAGCCAGCTCCAGAACCCAGCTTTTACTTTTATCAGCGCTAATGCTCGGTTTATGGAGCAATTCTTGGTCTTCCATAGGGTTAGCGTAGTAGATGGCATCTTGGCAGATCTGGGTGTTTCTTGGCACCAGATAGATACCCCTACGCGAGGTTTTTCTACACGCTCAGAGGCGCTATTAGATATGCGCATGGACCAGCAAAGCAAACATACGGCTCAAGAGATCACTAATACCTACTCCCTGGACCAGCTGACGAAACTCTTGAAAGCTTATGGCGAGGTGCGTCCTGCGCATGCCCTAGCCCAGGCTATCGTATCTGCTAGGACACGGCAACCCATTCGTACTACAGGAGAACTCAAAGCCATTGTACAGCCATTTGCACCCCAAGGTAAGCATGCCCAATACCTGGCGCAGGTATTCCAAGCCTTTCGTATAGCAGTCAACGATGAGCTAGGTGCCCTACAAGCCATGCTAGTACAGAGCGCCCGAATGCTCAGAAAAGGAGGGAGGTTGGTAATCATTGCCTATCACTCCCTAGAAGATAGGCTAGTAAAGCGCTTTATCAAAGCAGGTAACTTTACTGGCGAGGCACAAAAAGACGTCTATGGTAACCTAGTCAGGCCATTCAACCCCATCTGTAAAAAGCCCATACTGCCTACTGAGCAGGAAGTACAAGCCAACCCGCGCGCCCGCAGTGCCAAGCTAAGGATTGGCGAGCGTCTATAGGCGATACCCCAGGGCCAAAAGTTATCCCACGCCCAAGAAAGCTAGTTCGTACAGATCCGTGGGCCATGACTCGGCAGGAAGCCACCGTACTACTGCCCCCATCGCTGAACTGACCGGCTAACATTCCAAAAACCCTTAGAAGAGGCACGAACGGCAGTTAACATCACTACAACCTGCTGGACCGAGCATAACAGTTGATATTCTCGATCTGTATGTGCAAATTAGCTGCGTTTGATAGCCGATACTCGATCCAATGTCTACCCAAGCTACCCGAGCCTTGCCATCCACACCAGCTATACCAGACTTATATGGCCATAACCAGGTAGAAGTACTCGGGGCCAGAGAGCACAACCTCAAAAATATCGACGTTACCTTTCCGCGCAACAAGCTCGTCGTCATCACAGGTGTCAGTGGCAGCGGTAAGTCTTCACTAGCCTTTGACACAATCTATGCAGAAGGGCATCGGCGGTATATGGAAAGCTTTGCAGCTTACACCCGGGCCTTCATAAGCAACAACCTAGAACGTCCAGACGTAGATAAGATCAATGGCTTGAGTCCAGTCATTGCCATTGATCAAAAGACTACTGCGAAGAATCCCCGCTCTACAGTAGGCACAGTCACAGAAATCTATGACTACATGCGGCTCCTCTTTGCCAGAGTTGCTGAGGCATATTCTTACCAAAGTGGTCAAAAAATGATCAGACAGACCGATGAGCAAATCCAGGCACATATTCTTCGTTCCTTTGTAGGAAAACCTATCATCCTACTAGCTCCTATAGTCAAAAGCAGGAAAGGACACTACAGAGAGCTTTTTCAGCAGATCATCCGCATGGGCTTTAGCAAAGTTAAGGTAGACGGGAAGCTCCAAGACCTTGTGCCCAAGATGCAGGTAGATCGGTACAAAACCCACGAAATCGAGATCGTTATTGACCGGCTGCTGGTAGATAAGCAAGACGAGCAGCGTCTCCGAGACTCAGTGTATACTACGTTGCAGCACGGGAAAGGCATGGCTATCCTCCAGGACCCCGCAGGCAAACTCCATCACTTCTCCAGAGCCCTCGTAGACCCAACTACAGGCCTCTCTTACGAGGAACCTGCTCCGAATACTTTCTCCTTTAACTCTCCCTATGGTGCTTGCCCTACTTGCAATGGCCTGGGCACCATAATCAGCGCAGATATTGACGCCCTAGTGCCTAACAAAGCGTTAAGCATACAGCAAGGAGGCGTTGCACCCTTAGGGCCTGCAGCAGATACTTGGATTTTCAAGAAAATCGCAGCTTGGTTAAAGAAATATCAGCTGCACATGACTACACCCATCCAAGACTTTCCACAACCTGTGCTGCAGCTGTTCCTCCATGGAGAGGACGCCATACTAACAGTAGACGCCCCGAAAACCTCAAAAGCTACCTGTTATACAAAGTTTGAGGGCATCATCGACTTCCTGGCCAAGCAGCAAGGAAAAGCACTGGGGAGAGCATCAGGTAGCCACGAATCCTTCCGCCATACAGAAGTATGCCCCGAGTGCCAAGGAGTACGACTCAAGCAGACCTCGCTTTGCTTCAAAATAGCTGATAAAAACATCGCGCAGCTAGCTGCCATGGATATGCAGCAGTTTTATGACTGGCTCAGTCAGCTACCCCCGAAGCTCAGCAAAAAGCAGCAATTGATCGGCACCGAACTTCTCAAAGAAATCAGCAAGCGCATTCGCTTTCTACTAGATGTAGGCCTGCATTACCTCCAGCTAAATAGGCCTCTGAGAACTTTGTCAGGCGGCGAAGCACAACGCATTCGCCTAGCTACGCAGATAGGCACCCAGCTCGTAGGCGTACTATACATCCTGGACGAGCCTAGCATCGGCCTACACCAACGCGATAACATGCAGCTAATCAAAGCACTACAAGACCTAAGAGATCTAGGCAACTCTGTAGCCGTCGTAGAGCATGATAAGGATATGATGCTCCAGGCAGACTATATCCTAGATATCGGCCCGGGGGCTGGGAAGCATGGAGGCCAGGTAGCAGCCGCAGGGCCACCCAAAAGCTTTGTAGCACAGCAAAGCGCCACAGCAGACTTCCTGACCGGCAAGCGCCAGATAGCCATCCCTACACAACGGAGAGATGGAAAGGGCCAGAGCCTCACAGTCTCAGGCTGTACAGGTCACAACCTCAAAGACATCACCCTCACCCTGCCCCTCGGTAAGATGATAGGCATCACAGGCGTATCAGGTAGCGGCAAGTCCACATTAATTCATCAGACCCTCTTCCCCATCCTCCAGAAACATCTATACAATAGTCGCACCATGCCCCTCCCCTACCAGACCGTAGCAGGACTTGAGCACCTCGATAAAGTGATCGAGATAGACCAAGCCCCCATCGGCAAAACCCCCCGCTCCAATCCTGCTACCTACACAGGCGTCTTTACAGAGATACGCAAACTATTCACCCTGCTGCCTGAGGCCAAGATAAGGGGCTACCAGCCCGGAAAATTCTCTTTTAATTTAAAAGGCGGCCGTTGCGAAACCTGTCAAGGAGCTGGCATAAGACTCATAGAGATGGACTTTCTGCCCAGTGTACAGATTCCTTGCGAAGCTTGCCGAGGGAAACGCTACAACCGGCAGCTACTAGAAGTACAGTACAAAGGTAAGTCCATTGCCGATGTACTGGATATGACAGTCAGTAATGCCGTCGAATTCTTTGCAAAGCATCCTAGCATCTGGGGTGTAGTACAAACACTAGACCAAGTAGGCCTGGGCTACATCACGCTGGGGCAGCATGCCACCACCCTCTCTGGGGGCGAAGCACAACGGGTGAAGCTGGCTACCGAGCTGGCCAAAAAAGATACAGGCCAGACCCTCTACATCCTCGATGAGCCTACGACAGGCTTGCACTTCCAAGACATTCAGCATCTGCTCGATGTACTCAATAAACTGGTAGATAAAGGAAATACCGTGCTGATTGTAGAGCACAACCTAGATATCATCAAGGTAGTAGACCATATCATTGACATAGGACCAGAGGGAGGTGAGCAAGGAGGCCAGCTGGTAGCTGTAGGAACCCCTGAGGAAGTAGCGCAACATCCGCATAGCCACACAGCCCGCTTTCTGCGGGATGCGATGAACAATAACGCCAGCGTACCAGGCTAGAAAAGCGCGCAAGCAGCAACAGGATAAACCCGCCACTAGCTGCTAGAGAGTACGTGGGATGAGCTGAATAAATATCACATCACTTACCGAAGACCATGGCTGCAGAGCATACTAAACTCCCAACAAAAACCGATCGCTCCAAGAACCCTTTCAGAAGCTCTATGGCCATATTGATAGCGTGGCTGTTAGGTGGTGGCGTAGGGTATATAGGGGGTACTTATTTCCAGGCTTCACCAGTTACTGTAGGCACTGCTAGTACATCCATTCAAGTGCGCTTCAGCCCAGGTGACCCTTGCCTGAACTTCATAGATGCGGCCATAGCAAAGGCTCGGGATACTATTCTTGTGCATGCTTACGGCTTTACCTCTTTTACTGTCGCCGAGGCGCTGATAAAAGCGCATGAAAGAGGAGTATCCGTTCAGATCTTGGTAGATCGCTCTCAGCTTACGGCTAAAAGCACTAAAGTACACCTCGTGGCAGAAAAGGGTATTCCTGTATTCATCGATGGTGTGCCAGGCATTGCCCACAACAAGGTGATGATTATTGATGATGGCTACGTATTGACTGGCTCATTTAATTGGACCGATGCGGCAGAAAAGCGCAATGCGGAGAACCTGCTTCTTGTCAAAGACAAAAATCTTAACAAAATTTATAGAAAAAACTGGAACAAGCGCGCTTCGAATGCGCAAGCTTTTCAGCTGCCTCACTAAGACTCGCTGGGATGACTTGATGCAGCTAGTACAGCAACCAGTGCGACGTAGGAGAAGCCTGGGGGCCTTGGCAAAGGACTTCAGACCTCCACCATACGCGCCGAGATTGTTAATTTATATTGCTTTACTATGTTAGCAACGCTCAAATGGCTTGATTCCAAGCATCGTTCATCGTCTCCAAACTTCGTGCACATGGCATCAGTAGCCAAGCCAACAGAAACGGCCCTTATGAAGGGACCCAGCGTTATAGAAGTACATAATTAACACACCTCATAAGTCGGGATGGCGGGATTTGAACCCACGACCTCTCGTCCCCTAAACGAGTGCGCTACCGGACTGCGCCACATCCCGAATGAGCCTAAAAGTAGTAAAATGGTGTCTAAAGTACCAAGTTGCTACCTATCCTAGGCGCCAGATCGCTTATGCTGGAACGCTGCAGAGATAGCATAATGTCTTCCCCCTCAGTAATAACTTACTGCTTAGCCCCTTAGTTTTATATCCATTAAGGCTAGCTAATTGCTAGTAATAATGTAAATTTATCACATTGCTTTAGAGAAAGGACATATGAGCAACGTAGTGGAAACAATGCAGCTTCATTCTTGGAAGCAGCTGCTAGAACAAGGGCAAGAGTCAGAACTACTCGCCTTGCTCAGTAGCGCGCCTGTCGTAGAGGTGGCTGACTTCTTGGCCCAGCAACCGACTGAGAGCCTACTGGCATTACTGGAACGACTACCTGTAGAAGTGCAGGGAGCTGTGTTTGCCGAGTTGGATGAGCAGCGACAACAGGCCCTATATCAGCTAGCTAGCAAAAAAGACTTCGCTACTATTTTCTCGCACATGCCTTCTAGTGATCGGGTTGATTTTTACCAGCAACTGGATGACAAGGAGCAGGCCAGGTTGTTCCCGTATTTAACCAAAAAGGTCCGAAAAGACGTTATTGCGCTCAGTGCTTATCCTCCCAAAACAGCTGGTGGCATCATGAGCACCGATTTTGCCACGGTCTTAGGAGACATGACCGTTAAACAAGCTATTCAGAAGCTCCAAGAAGATGCGCCTTCTAAAAAGATGATCTACTACATCTACGTAGTAGATGAAACCATGCGGATGATTGGGTTTGTGTCTCTTAAAGACCTAATCATGGCTCCATCTACTACCCAAGTACTCAGCATATTACATCAGAGTTTTATTTATGCCACAGTCACAGAAGATCAAGAAGCTGTAGCGAAACGCATCGAGAAATATGATTTAATAGCCATGCCTATCCTCAACGAAGAGCAGCAACTGGTAGGCATTGTGAGCTATGACGATGCCATGGAAGTTATCAGGATAGAGCACACCGAAGATATGGAAAAGTTTATGGGTATCGTCTCTCAAGAAACTGCTACAGACTATCTGAGCACACCTAGCTGGCAGCATTTCCAGAAAAGGGTTACGTGGATTGTAGGCTTGTTCATTACAGGATTTTTATCTAGCTTAGTTATTCATAGGAACAAAGCTATTTTAGAGCGTATTACAGTCCTAGCGGTGTACCTACCTATGATGGCAGACACAGGCGGCAATGCGGGTAGCCAAGCAGCCTCTGTCGTGATCAGAGCTTTATCGCTCGGTCAAGTGTCGCTCAGCAACTGGCTAGGGATTTTCTTCAAAGAGGCTAAAATAGGTTTATGGCTAGCCCTTTCGTTGTTCTTGCTAGCCTTTATCAAAGTGCTGATCCTGGCTGGCCATATCTCCTTGGAGCATCATAGCATCTACGAGATTGCCTTCACTATAGGCCTAGCCCTCAGCTTACAAGTTATTACTGCTACCACTATTGGTGCTACCCTACCCTTGGTGGCCAAGTACTTTAATGGGGATCCTGCTGTAGCAGCTAGTCCAGCCATCACCACTATTGTAGATATTACAGGTATGATCATCTACTTTGCCGTAGCCTCAGCCCTGATTAGCTGAGGGGTTACCTGGTTGATCGCGTGACTATGAAACCCCTAATGATACAAATCCTATTTGCTAAGTATATCAGCCTATGACCAGCAACCAACTCATCCATAGCACCAGCCTATAGCTAAGCCAACATGTCCATAATTCTATCAACCAGTATCCAGGGGGGCAAGTAGCCCTGAATAGAGCCTTACAAGAAGATAAGCCCATCATCGTGAGCATTGGTTATGCATCTTGCCATTGGTGCCATATGATGGCTAGGGAAACCTCTGCAGATGCAACGGTGGGCGCAATGCTATAGTGCCTTGGATGCGGATAGCGAGGGGGTAGAAGGCAAGTCCTATACGTAGATCCAAGCAGAAATCGAGGGAGCACTGGGAGAAGCAGCTCCGCTGTTTATAGCACATCATAACATCACAACGCCAGGTAATTGGGAAGCCGATCGGAACATCCTGTAAATAAAGTCTGAAAGCGCCGTGCTGAGTCCAGAAGAAAATGAGCACATTCAAGCCGCTAGGAAACAGTTATGTCAGGCGAGAGCAGCACGCATGCCTCCTACCACAGATGGTAAAGTGATCACTGCTCGGAACGCCATAATGGTCCAAGGATTGGTAGATGCCTATCATACCTTAGGAGAGACACATTACCTAGACTTAGCCCTACAGAACGCTACATTCATAAAGCATCGGCTGATGCAAGGAGACCGACTATGGCATAGCTATCCATGGGCAGCTAGGTCCTGCAGGCTACTCAGCAGACTACGCCTGGGTAGCACGCGCCTGTATCAGTCTATAACAGGCTACCTTTTAAGGAACATTGGCTTCACCAAGCCGAAGCTTTAGTCCAGGATGCCGTGGCACAATTTTGGGATGAGCAAGCACACCTATTCTATTTTACAGCACAGCACACGGAGCAGCTCATATCCTGCCCCAAGAACTTGCAGATCATGTTATACCCAGTTCTAATGCAGTCATGGTTCATAACCTATACTATCTGGGTATATTATTAGCTAAGGAAACTTATACTATCACGGCTAGGCAGATGCTCAGCCAAGTAGCTCAGCTGATCCACCAAGCTCCTGAACAACTAACTCACTGGGCAAGCTTACACACACTGCATCTATAGCCTATAAAAACCGTGGCTATCCTAGAACCGCAGTGTAAAGCACAGCAACCCGTAGCTATTTAGATGTCCCTATCACAACCTCCTGAGCCTAAGCAAGTACTCAGCAGGCCCAATAGTCCGTACACCCGTCCTAGCCTTTGCAAGTAGCGTCTACACATAGCCTAGCTACGATGCTCAGGAGGTACTAACTACATTGCAGTATATGGCATACAGTACCCATAGCCCAGGCACTACCCATTTTGTAGACCTTATCTTGCCGCTAGCTATCCCGAAGCTACTCACCTATCGCGTGCCAACGCAGTGGAGTGCCGCAGTAGGATGTGGCAGTAGAGTGCTGGTACCACTAGGAGCTAAAAAGATCGTCACAGGGTTGGTAGAAAATATTCACCAAACGCCCCCTAGCTATGCAACCAAAGATATTCTAACAGTATTGGACCAGGAACCCCTGGTCCGTGACGTACAGCGGCAATTCTTTCATTGGCTTGCACACTACTACTTGTGCACCATCGGGGAGGTGCTAAAAGCCGCCTTACCCAGTGGCTTTAGGCTCAGTAGCCAAGCTAAGATTCAGCTGAATCCAGCATGTGATCTAGCCACTACGAACTTTTCTGACCAAGAGCAGCACCTGATCAAGGTACTAAAAAGCCGCCCCCACTGGACCTATGCTGAAGTGACACAAGTAGCGAAACAAAAAAACATACCGCACCTGATCAAAAATTTACTGCACAAGTATGCCATCCTCCTCTTCGAGGAGATCCAAGAAAAATACCGCCCCAAAAAAGAAAAACGCATCAGCCTCAATACGTCATTCATCCAAAGTGAAGCCAAGCTTCGGGAGCTATTCGAGCAACTAGAAGCCAAGAGCAATCAATTAGAAGTACTCTTAAAGTACATATCCCTGGTGCCCCAGTTTAGGCAGCTAGCAGATCGCTCTGTCAATAAAAAAGAACTCTTACAAGCTGGGATCTCGGCAAGGTCACTCCAAAAACTTATCCAGCAAGCCATTTTCATGGAGGAAGAAATTATTGTATCACGCTTAGCCCCCAGCCAACCCACAGAAACACCGCATGCTACCCTCAGTCCAGCCCAAAGCGAGGCCTTAGAAGCCATCTACCAACAGTTCAAAACCCAAGATACAGTCTTGCTATACGGCATTACGGGTAGTGGAAAGACAGCCCTATACACCCAACTCATCCAAGACACCCTGCAGCAAGGTGGCCAAGTGCTCTATCTATTGCCCGAGATAGGGCTAGCGACCCAGATAGTAAGACGACTGGCCAAGCAGTTTGGCAGTCAGCTAGGAGTCTATCATTCTAAGTATGCTAGTAATGAGCGTGTCGAGGTCTGGAATCAAGTATTGAGCGGGACATATTCCTTGATTATCGGAGCACGTTCTGCTTTGTTGCTGCCTTTTGATAACCTACGACTGATCATCGTAGATGAGGAGCATGCACAAGCTTACAAGCAATTCGATACAGCCCCTCGGTATCATGCCAGAGATGCTGCCCTAATGCTGGCACAGTACCACCACGCCAAGGTACTCCTAGGCTCTGCTACACCTTCGGTCGAGACCTACTATCATGCACAAACTGGCAAGTATGGCTTGGTAAAGCTGGTAGAGCGGTTTAGAGAAACAGCTTTGCCACAAATGGTCCTAGTCAATGGGTTGCTAGAGCAACGACGAAAAAAACTTCAGGGAGAGTTTACGAGTGTGCTTATACATGCCATAGAACAAACCCTAAGCCAACAAGCACAGGTAATCATCTTCCAGAACCGAAGAGGATATGCCCCGTATCTGCTTTGCCAAAGCTGCGCCTGGGTACCTACCTGCCAGCAATGCGCCGTCAGCCTCACCTATCATCAGGCTAGCAACTACCTAGTTTGCCATTACTGCGGCTATCGTACGAAAGTTCCACCTATGTGCAAGGTATGCGGGGCCCATCAGCTCAAAAATATGGGATTTGGTACAGAGAAGCTGGAAGAAACGCTACAACAATTTTTCCCAGACAAGCAGGTGCAACGCATGGACCTAGATACTACCCGCGGGAAGCATAGCTATGAGCAAATCATCGACGCCTTGGAGCAAGGTCATGCCGATATTTTGGTAGGCACGCAGATGATTACCAAAGGGCTAGATTTTGCCCAGGTGTCCCTGGTAGGGATTCTAGATATAGATCGGTTGCTTCATTTCCCTGATTTTCGGGCTCATGAGCGGTGCTTTCAGCTGATCACCCAAGTAGGGGGCAGGGCTGGTAGAAGAGACAAGCAAGGGAGAGTAATCATCCAGACAAATAATCCGAGTCATCCTGTGCTGAGCGACATTGTACAGCATAATTATGAACAAATGTATTACAGAGAGCTAGCAGAGCGTAGGCAGTTTCTCTATCCTCCGTATGTCAGGCTCGTCAAGCTCACTACACAGCATACCGATAAGGATCTGGTAACGGCAGCTGCGCAAGAATTGGTGCATAAGCTGAAGGAGCAACTAGGGAAGCTCGTACTAGGGCCACAAGCTCCCCTCATAGCCAAGCTCAAGCACCAATACCGCATGGATATTTGGGTAAAAGTCAGAAAAGATAGTAGCCAGCACTTGCTAGCTACTAAGAAGCTGCTTCAAGAAGCCACACAGGCGTTGCTCGGCCAAAAAGCTTTCAGGACGCTCAAAGTTATCTTGGATGTAGATCCCGGCTAGTGCAGATAGGAGTCAGAAATATGACGCTCAGTTCCAGCTAGTGGCGAACCATGCGACTCATGGCCGAGCCTATGAACTACCTAGCGCCTTAGAGGCATCGGTAGTGATGCTCTTGCACTATGTCAGGAGCGGGGAGTGCTTGTATAGCGATAATCCCTGGACGTATACACGTTGCAGGAACAAAGACGAATATGGCGATCCTGTAGTTGTTGGGGACTGTTCTTCGGCGGGCCTCGATGTATACGACTGCTATGACAATACATCCTTCTTCAGCAACTTCGGTCTTGCTGCCCTCCGGAGGTTTTAGGTCATTGGCCGGTAGCCTATGGTCCTAGCGGCGGGACGAAAGTCCGCCGCTAGGATCGCCAAAATGCCCTAAAAGTGTACAAAATAGTACAACGCCACTGGCATGGAAGAGGAACTTCCGCACCAGGTAGGGGTCCTAATAACGTCCTAAAGTGCACAGAGCAGTACACACCCCTTTCAGTGCCACTTCTTCCCACCCTCCTCGGCCTGGGGCCCCTGGAAGGTGTCCTCCAGGTGCTGGAGGTAGGGGGAGAAGGTCTATGGGTCGTTGGTGAGAAGATACAGGAGAGCGACAGACCGGAAGGTGGTCATGCCACCGCTATGTCTTACTGTGACTGCTTGGTTTGTGC
>JBCCGO010000022.1:0-12993 GCA_039029235.1 Bacteroidota bacterium
CACGCTCATCCAGACCATCCAGGATCACGAGGGTGGTAGGTTTCCTTAGCTCCTCCTCAATATACTCCCGTAGCCGATCGTAGTCAGGCTCCTTAGTCGGCAGATCATGGGAAAAGCAGTTGTTCACGATGGCGGTCGATAAGGGCCCTTATATTTTTCACCAATCATTGGTCGCATAACTGGGGTGGCATCTACTCGCCTTGTAGCTTTCTCCTCGCCCCTTGTAGCACCAGCTTGGTGTGCTCTGGCGCTATCCAGGGCATTGTGTATATTTACATTGTTGTGAATCAAAGACGTGACCTACGCGCTGTGCCTCAGAGATTTTTGCCATGCCTACTGTAAGAGTACTGTATGTTACTAGCGAGATTGCCCCTTTTCTTAGCAACTCTATCGTAGCTGAGCGAGTCAACAAGCTGGCAATAGCGATGCGCAAACGGGGGGTTGAGATACGAATCTTAGCACCCCGATTTGGGGTCATTAGCGAAAAGAAGCATAGGATGCACGTGGTAGTAAGGTTGTCTGGGACGAATATTGTCATAGGTAGCCAAAAGCATGCCCTGGCCGTCAAGGTAGCTTCTTTCCCGAGGGCGCGGTACCAAATTTATTTTATCGATAACGAAGATTTTTTCCGCAGGAGGGCGATCTTCACGGACGAGAAAAACAATTTTTTCGCGGACAATGGCGATCGGCTGATCTTCTTCTGCCGGGGGGTGCTAGAGACTGTCAAGAACCTGGAGTGGGCCCCTGATGTCGTGCATTGTCACGACTGGATGGCGAGCTTGGTTCCGCTCTACCTCAAGACAGCTTATAAGCACGATCCGATTTTACGGCACACCAAAGTACTGTACACAATCTATAACAATGTCTTCACGGAGCGCTTGGGGGAGCGCTTTGCGCAGAAAGCTAAGATGGTAGGTATCGAAGCTGGTAGCTTGCAGTCGCTAGCCCCTGCTGGCTTCAAAGAGCTGATACAAGCTGTTATGCAGCATGCGGATACTGTGGCTAGGGCAGAGGTGCTTGACAAGGGTCCCTTGCAGGAGCTCCTCCAGGAAACGGCTATTCCCTACATCGCTGGCGATGAGCACGGTATAGAAGCTTACTATAAACTTTATAACCAACTAGCTGGCGCTAAATAGCCAGGTCTTTCGCTTTCTCAAACTGCGCTAGCCCCTGTATGAGTCTTTTGATGGCCTCTTGCTGCCCCATCACCTCCATGGTTTGCATGAGGTCAGGTCCGACTCCTATCCCCGTCAAGGCAACGCGTATAACAGGCATTACTTGCTTGTGTTTCATCTGCCTAGCTTCTAGTAGCCTTGCCAGGGTAGTTTTGATCTCAGGCGCCTGAAATACATCTATAGCTCGGAGCACTGCTATCCATGCTTGTAGTACTTCGTGGACCTGCTTGTTCCATTTTCCCTTGAGGATAGGCACATCGTAAGTCTCAGGTGCCTGGAAGAAGTACTTTCCTTGCTCCCAAAAATCTTGTGGAAAGACAGCGCGTTCCTGGATGAGTTGGCATATTTGCCTAGCCTGCTGTGGCGTATACGCTATGTGGTGCTTGTCAAGAGCTGCTGTCAGGTACCTGACCCGCTCTGCCTCTGGCTTGGCCCTGAGGTATTGCTGGTTGAACCAGGCAGCCTTCTGGATATCAAGCTTGACCCCTGCCTTATGGATTCTTTCGATCGAAAAAGCTTGAATAAGCTCCTCTCGGCTCAAAAGTTCTTTCCCCCCTCCTGCAGGGCTCCAGCCAAGCAGGGCTAGAAAGTTCAGCAAGGCCTCAGGTAAGTAGCCTTGCTCGCGGAATCCTGGTATGTATGTTCCGGTATCCGGATCTTGCCAGGCTATCGGGAAGATAGGGAATCCCTGATGATCAGCCTGGCGTTTGCTAAGCTTACCATAGCCTTCGGGCTTCAGCAGCAAGGGTAGATGGACAAATTGGGGCATAGCTTGCTCCAGTCCCAAGTACTGATATAGCAAGACATGAATGGGGGTAGAGGGGAGCCATTCCTCTCCCCGAATCACATGCGTGGTTTGCATCAGGTAGTCATCTACTACACTGGCTAGGTGGTAAGTAGGAGTTCCATCAGCCTTCATCAGTACTTTATCATCCAGTGTAGCAGATTGGACCCTGACCCAGCCCCTTACTTGGTCATAGAAGCGAATTGTTTTTTGGTGGGGCACTTTGATACGAATCGCATGGGGCACGCCAGCCTCTAGCCTGGCTGCTACCTCTTGCTGGGGGAGTGTCAGTGAGTTTTTCATCCATTCCCTACTGATTGCATTATATTGGGGCGAGGCTACCCGAGCAGCTTGGAGTCGATCACGCATGGCAGCGAGCTCCTGCGGTGTATCAAAGGCATAATAAGCTTTGCCTGCCTCTACAAGGCGGGCTACGTAGGCGGGGTAAATTTTTTTTCTGGCCGATTGTCTGTACGGGCCCTGCGGGCCGCCTTGGCTAGGCCCTTCGTCAGCCGCTATGCCTAGCCATTGCAGTGTATCTATAATGTATTGCTCTGCACCGGGCACAAACCGGGCCTGATCTGTATCTTCTAGCCGGAGTATGAATCGTCCTTGATGCTTCTTGGCTAGGAGATAGTTGTACAAAGCTGTTCTTACGCCTCCGATGTGGAGGGGGCCTGTAGGACTGGGAGCAAACCTAACGCGTACAGTTTGAGACATACAGTGCTATCTTGCAAGTGGTGAGCGAATGGCCCGATAAAAAAATTTATACCATGCTGGGCAAGGCTTGTATACTGCGTATATTGTACCTATATTTTCTGAAACTAACCAAACTTTGTGTTGATTTACTGCTGATAGTAACCAATTTTCTTTTTTCCTGTGCGCGAGCTTAGTCATCTCAATAAATATCTAGCAAAATACAAGTATTATTACGTATTTGGGGCTATTTTTATCGTCGGGATCCATATTTTATCTATTATTCCTGCGCGCCTGACCAGGCATATTATCAACCTTATCAAAGATAGTACAGCGTTGTATCAGTTTTCTCCCGGACCTAGTACATTAGGCGATCTGCCTGGCAGCCTCATGCAGCAGCTGTTGCTATATAGCGGATTGCTGCTCTTGCTAGCCTTCGTGAAGGCTTTGTGCTCTTACTGGCTGCGGCAGACTATCTTCGTAGTAGCTAATCAGATCGAATATGAGCTCAAGAACGAGCTTTACAGCCATTACCAGACTTTGCCCTTGGCGTTTTATAGGAGAAATAGCACCGGAGACTTAATGACCCGCCTCTCAGAAGACGTTAGGAGGGTCAAGATGTATTTGGGTCCTGCCATGATGCTGGGCCTCAATGCGCTTACGCTCTTTCTAGTACTGGTTCCTTACATGTTTGCCATCAACGTGAAGCTCACACTCTGCTCCATGCTCCCTGTATCGTTTCTAGTGGTAGGCATCTACTATGTAAGTAGTGTGCTACACCAGCTTGCTGAAGAGACGCAGAGTAAGCTGTCAGCGTTGACTACCTTTGTCCAAGAAACTTTCTCTGGCATCAGCGTTTTGCTGGCCTCTGCTCGAGAAATTGCTTTTAGAAAAAATTTTGTCCGGGCTTGTGAGGAATATAAAACCAAGACGTTACGACTTGCTACTATCAATGCACTGCTCCTACCACTGGCTACGGGGGTAACGGGTCTGGGCGTCATATTGACCGTACTCGTAGGCGGAAAGGGGGTCATGGAAGGCACCATCACCATGGGCAGCATCGCCGAGTTCATCATGTATATGAACCTGATTACTTGGCCCATAATCTCTGTAAGCTTAGTGCTCAAGTGGGTGCAGAGAGCTGCTGCTTCACAAAAGAGAATCAATGAATTTCTCCAAGAGAAGACCCGCATCACCTCTCCCAAACAGCTGGTACGTGCCATTGAGGGAAGTATTACCTTCCGGGATGTAAGCTTTGCCTATCCTGATTCGGGGGTACGGGCCTTGCAATCTCTCTCATTTACCGTACCTGCAGGAACTTCCCTGGCCATTGTTGGGCCAACAGGTTCTGGTAAAAGCACGGTAGTTAATCTACTCACACGCCTTTACGATGCAGATACTGGTCTAATAACTATTGATGGTGTTCCTATCCAAGACTATGCCATTCCTGCACTAAGACAACAAATAGGCTGCGTGCCACAAAATGTATTTCTTTTCCCAGATACTATTCGCAAGAATATTGCCTTCGGCAAGGAGGGAGCAACAGAAGCGCAAATTATACAAGCTGTCCAAAATGTAGATTTATACACAAGTATTCAACAGTTTCCTAACCAAATGGACACGATGCTTGGGGAGGGGGGCAGCAAGCTTTCTGGAGGCCAAAAGCAACGCATTGCTATTGCCAGAGCATTGGTACGAGAACCGCGGATACTGATCCTGGATGACAGCTTCTCTGCTGTAGATGCCAAGACTGAACGTAACATTCTAGTTACGCTAAAGAAGGCCATGCAGGGTAGAACCACCCTGATTATTTCGCACAGAATATCTGTGAGTAGGCTGGCGAACCAAATTTTGGTCCTGGATGCTGCCCGCGTTGCCGAACAGGGTTCGCACGAAGATCTCTTAGAAGCCAAGGGTCTCTACTACAAGCTGTATAAGCATCAGTACGGTCAGCCAGCAAGGCAAGATGAGCCATTGAATAGTGGCGGTATGCCAAAAGCTTTTGCCGCAGTATTTATATCTATCCTGAATATTATTGCCCATGGACTTTGATAGCAGCATAAAGACATCGATCAGGAGCATCAGGGAAATTGAGCAACAGTCCGCTAGTAACAAATTAAGACAAAAACGCCTGGCTCGTCTTATCTACGAGCTGTTTACGCCTACCAAACGGATAGGAGATTTTATCCTGCTCTTGACTGTTCTGTGCCTCATAGGAGGCATGGTGCTTCCCCACCCAGATATAGCCAGGTGGTTTGGGTTTATGCTAGCCAGTTATTCGGCGATCGCCAATGATAGTATCCAAACGCTGGGGACTTTCATAGCTTCTAATACCGAACGAAAATGGTGGCATCTATGGCTCTTCATAGGGCTGATCTTGATCGCTACCGTATCCTACAGCTGGATAGTCTACCAAGGCGATGTGAGCTACCAAAGGCTGAGCGCAAGAGGGATTGCTGAGACACCTCAGACATTCAGCTTGCTACAAATACTAGCTCCCATAGCCTTGCTTGTACTGACGCAACTGCGTATCCCTGTCTCTACCTCGTTTCTACTCCTGAGTGTCTTTGCCATCGAATCTGGAGCTGTATACAACCTACTCCAAAAAAGCTTCTATGGTTACCTAGTAGCTTTCTCGGTAGCCATGCTGGTTTGGTATCCCTTCTCCAGGATAGCTAGCAAGTATTTTAGAGCAAAGCCTTTGTGGCTAGGCTGGACGGTATTGCAGTGGCTCTCGACCGGGTTGCTTTGGTCAGTGTGGCTGATGCACGATGCCGCTAATATTGCTGTGTTTCTGCCCCGTAGTCTGAGCCTGCCGGAGTTCTTACTATTTACGGGGTCTATTTTTGGAGGATTGGGGGTGCTGTTTTACTTCAAGGGAGCTAGGGTGCAGCGCCTGGTTGGCCAGAAAGCAGGCATCACCGATATCAGGGCTGCTTCGTTGGTTGATTTTGTATATATACTGATTCTCTTTTACTTCAAAAATCTGAACCAAACACCTATGAGTACTACTTGGGTATTCATCGGCTTGCTAGGAGGAAGAGAGGTAGCTATCAGTCTAGCTAAGAGAAATTACCTAAGACGAAGTAAGTCTTTGAGCAAAAGTTTAAAGGTTATCAGACGAGATTTACAGTATGCCCTGATCGGGCTGGTGGTTTCTATTGTTTTAGCTACGTTCGCCAATCCAGCCATTCGAGAGTCTGTACAATCACTCTCGATAAGTTTCCGGAATTAAAAGGTATTAGCCACCTCCTGCCAAAGCAATACACTTGGTTGTCGGCAAACTGGTAGCGGGGACGCAAGATTTTATCTTAATAGTAGCTTCGATACAGGCTGGCGAGCCAGCATGGTACGGAAGCTGAAGGTAGGAGGCTAGCAAAGAGAATCTGATTATGCTGGATTTGCTGGCTACTAAGGGCTAGGGGCCTGGCTGTACTAAACATAACTTGCTGAATAGCTCTTGGATATAAGCTTCTCAAGCTATACAAGCGACTTTATGGGCAGCTCACGCTTTGCTGCGGGAACAATACAGACGCAGAATCTGCTAGTACGAGCAGTAGGTATGACACTTGATGCATCGATTTTAGCTGACACAACCTATGGCTCATCGCATACACTTACTCCCAGATACTTTAGCTAACCAAATCGCTGCAGGCGAGGTTATCCAGAGGCCTGCTTCGGTGGTCAAGGAGCTGCTAGAGAATGCCATAGATGCGGGGGGTAAGCACATCAAGGTGATCATCAAAGAGGCCGGGAAGGCACTAATCCAAGTTATTGACGATGGCATAGGTATGTCAGAGGTAGACGCCAGGATGAGCCTAGAGAAACACGCTACTTCTAAAATCAGCACGGTAGCTGATTTATTTAACATCCAGACCATGGGATTTAGAGGCGAAGCTTTGCCTTCTATAGCAGCAGTATCTCAGCTAGTCATAGAAACCCGTACCCAAGACGAGGAACTGGGAACGTGCATTGTGGCCCAGGGTGCTGTCGTTAAATCGCAAGAGCCTGTCGCTATCGATCCCGGTACCAAGGTCAGTGTCAAGAACCTCTTCTTCAACGTACCAGCACGGCGAAACTTTCTCAAATCTGGGCCAGTAGAGACCAAGCATATCATCGATGAATTTCAGCGAGCTGCCCTGGCCAAGCCGGACTTCGCTTTCTCGCTCTATCAAAATGGCCAAGAGACCTATCAGCTCCCTGCCACAGATAGGCTAAGCCATCGCATTGTACACCTATTTGGAGATAGCTACAAAAAGCAGTTGGCCCCTTGCCAGGAGGCCACAGACCTTATACAGATACGGGGCTACCTCGGTAGCCCCACTTATGCGAAAAAAACGCGCGGTGAGCAATTCTTTTTTGTCAACAAACGCTTCATCAAGAGTGCCTACCTTCACCATGCTGTCAGGCGCGCTTTTGAAGGGTTGCTGCCTCCGGACACCTTCCCTTTTTACGTACTGTGCATCGACATTGATCCGACGTACATTGACGTCAATGTGCACCCTGCCAAAACAGAGATCAAGTTTTCGGATGAGCACATGGTATATGCCGTCCTGGCGGCAGCTATCAAGCAAGCCCTGTCTGTACACCACATTGCCCCTTCGCTAGACTTTGAGCAAGATGTAAACTTTGCTCCTTTACGTTTGCCAAAGTCAACCAACACCAATAAACTGAGCAGTGTAGCTGATACGAGTTATACCCAACTGAAAAGTCTTGGCAGCTCTAAGGCCAACAAGCAGGACTGGGAAAAGTTGTTTGAGCGCCTCAATGAAGCCCCAAAGCTAGCTCCTACCCAAAACCTACTGAGCGCTATCCCTCCACCTCCGAGAGAGAATGCTACTACACCTCTGGCTACCAGCCAAGAGACAGCTACCAAGCTGCAGCTACATGCCAGGTACATCCTAGCACCTGTCAAATCAGGGCTGCTGCTTGTTGACCAAAGCACGGCCCATGAACGTATTCTTTATGAGAAGTACCAGCAGGCGCTAGCAAACGAGCCAGGAGCTACCCAAAAGCTATTCTTCCCCCATCAAATCACGCTCAATCCTGCCGATCTTGTTTTACTCCAAGAACACGAAGCGGCATTCCGAGCCTTGGGGTTTGTTATAGAGCCTTTTGGCAAGGACAGTATCATCGTTTCAGGGTGTCCCACAGAAGCAACCGACCACGACCCCAAGCAGTTGCTAGAAGGCCTCATAGAGCAGATTAAATGGAATAAAAAGCACCTCAAGCTTGCTATCCAGGAAAACCTAGCCCGCTCGCTGGCCAAGCGGTCTTGTATACAGCCTGAAACAAAACTCGATACTGCAGCCATGGATACTTTGGTAAATCAGCTCTTTGCTTGCCAGCAAGCTGCTTATACCCCAGACGGCCGTAAAATATGGACGATCATAACACTTGAGGAGCTGGCTGGCTTACTAAAAACTTGAGTCTCCTGCTCGCAGCGTCATCTATAGAGATATTTTAGGGAGCCAGTCGAGTAACAGGTATATCGATACAGCGCGCGCAGCCAGCCTGGAAGGTTACTGAGCGATAGCTAGCAAACCTCAGGGAGCAACCTCACCCAGACAACAAACCCTATTGGCATCTTCCTTACACCCAGTGGCCTACTGGTCGGCAGCTGGTCCTGTCAGCACACAGCAAGCAAACTGAGTAATCAGTATTGGTCACTAGCATTCAGCCCATGACCTGTTGCCCATGAGTCACTCGCCTAGCCGTGAGCCCATCCACCCCTCGCCACCAATGCCGCGGTTTTGTCCGCACCTAGCCTGGCTTTTACTCGCTCCAGGCCAACATAGCAGTTGGGCGAAGGATAATAATAAGGATTTACACACTTTATAAACAATTTTATTTATCAATTTATACGCATAAATAAACAACATTATTTTCGATATCTGTTACTACCAGAGGCATTTACGTATCGTTGTTCCTGTATCCTTAGTGCTATGGTCGTACATTTCCCATGTACCTCCACGGAACAAGTGTAGGCGAATTGCTAATCAAATTGCAATAAATACATATTTATTGCAATTGTGTCTCTTTTAAGCTCTTCGCTAATTTATGACTTTTAGAACCCACAAAGGCCATAAAGCCGCAAAATTAGGGCTGCATACAAAATTTTTGTGTAGTGACATATCCGATTGTGTAAAATTATATGTATATTCGCGGTATATTCGCGGTATATTCACGCCAGGCCCCCTACCAGGCAGCTGCCGGTTGGCTAGATGTCTGGGTGGCGGGGTGCTGTTGAGTAAAACGTAATTTTTAAACCGAATCAAAGATGTCCGAAAAGCATAAAGGTCAAATAGTCGAAAGGGTAGTAAGGCAGAGTGGCTATACTATCACGAAGATCGCTGTGCAGCTAGGGGTAAGTCGGAATACGCTCTACAATAAATTTGAGAATCCAAGTCTGTCTTTCGAGTTTATTAGGAAGGTAGGCGAGATTATTAGCTACGACTTTTCGCGAGATTTTCCGGATATGCAACGAGAGGCCGGAGAAGGTGGTGAGGGAATTGGTTCTTACACAGCAAGGAGGGAGTTTGAGCTCTCTGGATTTATGAGAGAGTACTTTGCACTATCCAGGCAGCATCGAAGCCTTTTGGAGTTTTTGGTGAAGCTGGCCAACGAAAATGAGTTGGTAGCGATCAAACGGGAAATATCGCGATTTGTGGAAGTAAGTGACTGGGTAGCTCTTCAGAAAGATTTCGGAGACAGCCCTTCAAGCCCTGTGCGTGACGGCCTTGAACCATAACGCGGATCTCCAGCGAATCCCTACCTGACAAACGATTATGTACAGCAAAAGCTTTATTGCCCCCCCCCGCTAGCACTGCCCATAAAACAAAACTCACTCATGAAAAACAGGCAAAAGTCTATACCTGAATACGATTTATTCGTGTCCCGAAGTTTTGAATTTATGATCATCGCAAAAGCATTTTTGAAGAGATGCTTGCCCAAGCATATCCTTGCCAGCATTGACTGGAATACCTTCAAGCGTGCCGATAGAACCTACACCGATGAAAGGCTCAAAAAGCGTTGCCAAGATACGCTCCTTTACAATAGCAATGAAACAAGTTGGCACGCTCCTAATTCATATAGAACATCAAAGCAGCCCAGAAATCCTGATGCCCATCCGCTTGCTCCACTATGGCGCCGACAGCATAGCCCCCTGCCTCCACGAACACAAAAAAATCCCCCTGCTCATCCAGATCGTGCTCTACCACGGAGCGCGCACTCCCTATCCCTACCAGACTACCCTCCAGGATTACTACAACCATCCCGCATGGGGCAGCCAAGAACTCTCCCTCCGTTTCTATCTAGTAGACCTAACCCAACTCAGCGACGCAGAGCTACTCAAGCACGGTCACTGCGCCCTGCTCGAGCTCTTGTTTAAGCACGGAAGAGATGGTAAATTTGAGTTACCTGTCGATGCCTATCGCAAGGTCTTTCAAGCATGTGTAGCAGCAGTAGGGGACCCATACGTTTCGGCCATGCTTCACTATGCAGTATCCTTTAAGGATCAAGAGGTAGGTAAGCAGGTATATAGCTTTATTGAAGCAGTACTGACAGACAAATAAAGAGATCATCATGACATACGCGAACAACTCGTACAACAAGGAATGCAGACCAGAAGTTTGGAAATAGCTAGGAAAATGCTCCACAACCTACATCTAGGCGTAGATGTAGTCGAGCAAGCCACTGGGCTGAGCAAGCAAGAGCTAGCTGGCCTGTAGGGCGCACAACCCAAGCAGTTACAGCAAGCCAGGGCGATGGCATGACGGCCTTCCTGTCCATTGCTCTCCTGCATCTTCCCACTAACGGCCCCTAGACCTCCCCCTCTCCTCGGCCTGGGGCCACCTTGTCAGGAGTCCCCAGACCGCCCCTGCGCGCACTAGGGCTGCTGTTAGGGAGTCAGGGTAGGCTGACGTCGCGGGCTCGTAGGCCCTTCCATCATATTCCAATAAATGCGTGGATTTACTGTTATAAACTTACTCACCATACGCAACCCCTCACTGAATTTATAACTTCGAGCTAAAAAATAAATACTATGCTCACCAAATTCCTGGCTACTAAAAATAACTTTGCTTAAAACTTCTACCTTTTAAGCGTTGCAAGGAAGCACGTCGCGCTGCTCAACAAGTATAATAGGTACTAGGACTACGACCGAGCGTACTCAACGAAGATGAGCCATATGAGCTCAAAAAAGCAATGCCGGAGGTCATAGAAGCGGCGGAACTGTAAGCTCCTCAGCAGGATTCCAGAAAAGCTCTTCGAATTTCTGTATTCGATCCTTTTGTGTAGTAATCCCTTCCGCAGCCAGCCGTTGCTCCATGGTATGTGTCCCCTTAAAGTGATGCTTCCCCGTTAATAATCCTTGTCGATTGACCACCCGATGGGCCGGGATAGCCTCTTGCTGCGCTACTTGATGCAGCGCCCAGCCTACCATACGCGCACTCCCCTTGCTGCTCAGGTAGCTAGCAATCGCCCCGTAGGTAGTCACCCGGCCACTAGGTACGAGCCGAACCACGTCATACACCGCTTCAAAAAAATTTATAGATAGCTTACTGACCATAACAGACATACTAATATATACTAGCCAAGTGAGTATTGATTGATATAATTAATGACACCTTGCAAATCACCAGGCTGGAACCAGCGGATAGCCTCGTCTCCCCCAAACCAGGTAAGCTGTCGTTTGGCATACCTTCTGGTGTTTCGTTTGATCAGCGCTACAGCCTCCTGCCGACTATAGTGCCCCGATAGGCATTTAAAAATCTCTTGATATCCCACCGTTTTAAGGGCATGGTAGTCCCTATATGCATACAAGGCAGCTGCCTCTGCCCACAAACCCTGGCTAAGCATCCGCTCGACCCGCTGGTTGATCTGTTCATAAAGCACTTGCCGATTGCAGCTTAACCCTACCTTAAGAACTTTAAAAGGACGCTCTGCCGGACAGTTTCTCCGAGATGCAGAGTAGGGTTTCCCCGTTGCCAAGCACACAGCCAGTGCTCTGATGATTCTATGAGGATTACAGCGATCTACGATCTGGAAATAAGCAGGGTCTCGGGCGGCCAGTTCTTGTATAAGAGCTCGCAATCCTGCTTGCTGCAACCTTGTGTTGAGATACTCCCTCACTGAAGTATCGAGCCGGGGCATAGTGTCAAGGCCTTCACACACTGCTTTGACATACAGCCCAGAGCCACCTGTCAGTATCACTCGGTTATGCCTGCGGAACAAAACAGCCAGCATCCTCAGTGCATCTCGTTCAAACATACCAGCACTGTAAGGAGTTTGTATTGGCAGGTAACCCATGAGGTGGTGGGGTACGCCCTGCTTCTCTGCAGCAGTGGGTTGAGCCGTACCAATAGCCATCTTCTGGTAGCACTGTCTAGCATCTGCTGAGACAACCTCTGTGCGAAAATGCTGGGCTAGCTGTACACAAAGCATGGTTTTGCCCACTGCAGTAGGGCCCACAACAGCGATTAAATACTTATGAAGTGGCAAGCTAGCCATAGCAGTCTTATGAGGTGTATCGATCCAGGAGGACCCTTATAAGCGAAAGTCTTGCAAACTTAATAACCAAAGCTTAATATTAGCGGCCGAATAGCTAGCATTGTAGGTATGCGAGGGCCCATAGCTCAGTTGGTTAGAGCACCTGACTCATAATCAGGGAGTCCCAGGTTCAAGCCCTGGTGGGCCCACAAGCAGCGGCTGGTCTAGCCGGTCAAGGGATAGCGTAGGGCCTGGGGCTTAAGGAAAAGCCAGGGCACCCAGTAGTCAGAGGTAGCTAGCAAAGTCTCCTACTTCGGTGGTTGTTTTAGCCTTCAGACCATATACTGCCCCTCCGTTTTGCGGGAGTGTTAATGATGTACTTCTGTAACGCTGAACCCCTTTATTAAGAGCCGTTTTTGTTGGGTTGACTATCTCTGCCATGTGCAAGCAGTTTGGAGTTAAGCCATTTGAGCGTTGCTAGCATAATAAAGCAATATTGAGTTAATACTCTCTGCTGCAAAGGGAAGGTCTCCTTGCATCATCTCTTAATTAATTTTTATAACTTCGTGCTAAATGAAGTTATTATTTCACCAAGTTCCTAGCTCCTAAAAATGACTTTGCTTAGAACTGCTTCCTCCCTTCTGGGCCTGGGGACCCCCTCGTCAGGGCCCCCCCAGACCTCTCCTATAGGTTTGTACTATTCAAAACTAGGTAGTGCCGTCAATTATTTTAGTATCTTTGTGGCAAAAAACGAATCATAAACGATAACAATGCATCGTAGCGATGAATTAACAACAGAGCAGTTTGCTAAAATCGCCCATTTATTACCTGGAAGAGAAGGCCATGTGG
>JBCCGO010000023.1:0-12822 GCA_039029235.1 Bacteroidota bacterium
CACCGATGGCCCGCCAGATGCTCCAGGCAAGGGAACCCCTCGAGAAGATGCTCCGTCCCGCTCCTGCATCTTCTGGCCAAGGACGCTTATAACTGCTCTCCCCGCTCCTCGGCCTGGGGGCCACCTCGAGAGGGCCCCCAGACCTTCCCTCGCACTAGGGCTGCTGTAAGGGGGAAGCTGAAGTTGCAGTCCTCTTACGCATCTGTATCATCTTCTGGGTAAGTGTGTAACTTCCCTTCAAAGCATCAGCCCTGTACTTAATCGTAGTCTACAATGGTTCGCAGACGCATTATCCACATCATGCGGATCTCTATGAATATTTTGAGCATCCAGAGCTAGCCAGGTCAGTGATGAGTAAGCCTTATATATTGGCCAATCTGTCTAAGATACCAGATAGGGAGCTGCTTGCTCATGGTTTGTGTGGTCCTATGGAGCTATTGCTCAAACGGGCCAGTGATGTTAACTTTGTCTCGTGGCTTCAAGGGCATAAGGCGCTAGTCAGTAGCCATTCAGCAGCTCCCTACCTAGATCAGGGTTTGATTTATGCCCTAGAGGCAGGTCATGGGAATGCTGATGAGATAATAGCGTCATTTGTGGGGATCTATCCAGACTTAAAAGAGTCGCTTATGCAAGCAATAAGACAAATAGAAAGACGAGGAGAAGTGCGGGGTATACAGCAAGGTATGCAGCAGGGTAGACAAGAAGAAAAGCTAGGCATAGCCAGGACGATGCTTCACAACCTACATCTAGGCGCAGACGTAGTCCAGCAAGCCACTGGGCTGAGCAAGCAAGACCTAGCTAGCCTGTAGGTCGCACAAACCAAACAGCATAGCAAGACAGGGAGGTGGCATGACCGCCTCCTTCACCCTCTGCCCTAGGGGTTTTGAAGAAGCTAATGCCCTATGCGGCACTAGGAGGCTATAAAATCAGCGGCCAGGTGGCGATATCCACTACATCGATTTTGCTGCAGTGGGCTCGGCTAGTATAAACCCCTCGACAACCTGATACCCTCCCTTGCGTCTGCTTCTACCCAAGTATTTGATGGCAACTAGCAAGTAAATCTTTTCGTTTATCGGCATTGCTGCTGCTTCGAACTCTTCAGTATTGTCTATTAGGGAAGACAAGAGTATGGAAGTTGCAAATATCGCAGGGCCCAGCCTGCCCCTGCTCAAAAGCTACCCAAGATATCCTCAACAACCCAGAGATTTGAAGAAGCCCAGAAGCACTTACGTCTGCCAAAACTGTGGCGCCCAATACGCCAAACAACAAGGCAAGTGTACAGCCTGCCTAGCCTGGAACGTCATCGTAGAGGAAATTACGATGCAAGCACCCCAGCCAGCAGCACCCTGGGAGGCTTACAGCTACAACAGCGAGCAGCTGGCTGCTAGCCGCGCTAAACTGCTGCAGGAAATCAGCTGCCAAACAGCGTATCGCATAGCCTGCCCTGACCAAGAGCTGAGTCGTGCTTTGGGTGGGGGTATTGTTCCAGGCTCTTTGGTACTCATTGGGGGAGAACCTGGCATAGGCAAGTCTACCTTGCTTTTGCAGCTTGCACTAGCCCTGCCAGCCAGCAAGGTCCTCTATGTATCGGGCGAGGAAAGCGAGGCACAGATTAAAATGCGGGCTGATAGGCTGCAGCAGCTAGCGACCGACTGCTATATCCTTAACGAGACGTCTCTACACAATATCTTACAACAGGCTGCCCAGCTCAAGCCTGCTATCCTCATCATAGACTCTATCCAAACGCTATACATCCACCCCATCGATTCAGCGCCAGGGAGTATAGCACAAGTAAGAGCTTGCACAGCTGCTTTGCTTCGTTATGCTAAATCCACCAACACTCCCGTCTTGCTTACAGGCCACATTACAAAAGAAGGCAGCCTAGCAGGTCCTAAAGTCCTAGAGCATATGGTAGATACAGTACTCCAGTTTGAAGGTGACCGGCATACAGCCTACCGGATAGTGAGGACTATCAAAAATCGGTTTGGCGCTACTGCTGAGCTAGCTATCTATGAGATGCATAGCCACGGCCTGCGCGAGGTTGCTAACCCCTCTGAGCTATTCATGGCTCAGCGAGTAGATAACCTGAGTGGTATCGCCATTGGCGCTTTTCTAGAAGGTAATCGTCCCTTACTCATCGAAGCACAAGCTCTCGTAAGCTCTGCCACCTATGGTACACCCCAGCGGGCTACTACAGGATTTGATAGCAAACGGCTCAATATGCTATTGGCTGTCCTAGAGAAGCGGGCAGGATTGCGACTAGTCGTCCAAGATGTGTTTCTCAACATAGCGGGCGGACTCAAGGTCGAAGACCCTGCCCTGGACCTGGCCGTATGCTTGGCCATTGCGGCTGCCCTCAAAGATTGCGCGATTCCGCCGCATTGCTGTTTTGCTGCAGAAGTGGGGCTAGGAGGAGAGACCAGAGGCGTCAGTCGCGTTGAGCAGCGCATTGCAGAAGCTGAACGACTAGGATTTCAGCAGATTTTTATTGCCGAGCATAACCTCAAAGGGCCTGTGGCCGAAGAGTTTTCTATAAATGTTCATCCAGTAGCTACCGTCAGTAAAGCAATTGATCACTTGCTGATGCAGGAGATTGGCAGCTAGTTGTTGGCAACCGCCGTCCCGGCAACAAAAGCAGAACACGAACCGAGCTGGCTGGACAATGGCCGAGCTCAGCAACCGGTGAGGAATACAGAGATGCAAGCGTAAGTAGTAAGGTGCTGTAGACCAAGTGCTAGGCGCTATGGGCAGTAACTGACGCCGTAGGCACAGGAGCCTACTGTTGCTTATTGGTGAGGGCTGGTAGTAGCAGCTGTCTAAGCATGAGTATCAGCCAGACAGCCAGCAACCCCAGCACCAAAATGCAGCGAATAGGTGATGTGTAGGGGGTAATCTTGTAGGCATGACTCCTCATAGGCTGGCCTTACGGCCATCAATGAATAGCTTTACAGTATCAATGCGTGCTCCTTTCATAGATGTAATATTGAAAGTAAAAGGAGGAATATTGATCGTTTCGTGTAGCTCAGGGAGTCGCTCGGTTACCGAAATAATAAATCCGCCCAGCGTATCATAGGCTCCCGGCGGAATATCCCAGCCATATTTTTCATTTAGATAGCCAATCTCATGCCTGGCACTTAGTAAATAGGCATTAGGACCTAGCTGCTGTACCAACAGCATGGCCGTATCGTGCTCATCTTGTATATCCCCTACAATTTTTTCAACAAAGTCTTCTACACTCACCATACCCGCCACGCCTCCGAACTCATCCACGACCAAGGCCAGGCTCTTGTAAGCATTGATTAGCTTGATCATAACTTCGCTAGCTAGATTGGTCTCAGATACAACCATAATCGGCGTGAGGATGCTATCGATCGTTGGCGGGTTTTTAAAGAGCTCCTTGGCGTGGCAGTAGCCAATAATATCATCAATATAGTTGCAATAAACCAAGATTTTAGAGTGCTTGCTATGCATCGCAGCGTTTTTAAGGGCCGGTATGCCATCTTCGTGGTTGATAGCAATGATTTCAGCCCTAGGCACCATACAATCCCTCACCCTAGCCTTTTTAAACTCAAGCAGGTTACTAACGATACGAGTGCTCACTTGCCCCGGCATCTTCTCATGAGCATGCCGTATGTTTTTGATAAAAGAGTATAGATCTAGCACGCCAAAGCTAGGACGAGTCTCCTGATACGTATGCCGCAGTACATGGGTAATAAAAACTTTGGTAACGCGGGTCGCGATCGCTACTAGCGGCCATAGTATATGAGCTACTACAGCCATGGGAATGGCAAAAAATTTTAATAGCCGATATGGGTAACGCAGAAAGACCCTCTTGGGGATAAACTCAGCTACTACCAAGACAACCAGGGTCGTTATAATGGTCTGCAAGCCTAGGGATAAAGTATGTCTATGGCGCAGATAGGGCATATAGCTACGTATCAGCTTATCAAGCGCTTCTGACATGCAGGCGCTGTATATAACCAGAGAGATCGTATTGCCGATAAGCGTGGTTGTAATAAAACGCGTAGGATGTTTGGCAAAATCAGCAAGCAGCCTACCGACCAGGCTCTTGGGGCTCTGGGCCAGCTCCATACCTAACTTATCTGCATTCAAGAAGGCTGCTTCTATGCCGGAGAACAAGGCTGAGAAGGTAAGGGCGAGCGTAATAAAAATAAACTGAGAAGGCTGGAGCGTACTCAAAGTGTTCCTCTATGCAGGTCCGTTGTAATGAGCTGTAACCAGTAGCCACTTGCCCGGCTATGCCATCGATGCCATGCTCACAAAGCCTTGAAGTGCCAGCACACTATACTGACTCAAGTCTTGCTTAGCTCGTAGCTCGCTTCCAGTGAGCAGCTCCTTGTCAGTTGCTATGTTGGTAAACTTTTCTGTGAAAACCTCTTCATGGTTGAGATCCAAATATAACGCTTCTGTACTAAGCTGTCTATGCCCCTCGCAGCTTTGAATCTTTACATCACCCTGTAGTTCATAGATATTTTTTTCTGCATGGTAGCAAGCCTGGTTAGCGCTCAGTATAATCGCCATACTTTTTTTATCCGTGTCATAAAATTCTGCATAGACCCCTTCGGGATATACCTTATCACCATTCTTGTATTGTAGCAGCTTGTCTACACGTACCCTAGCAGCGACAGCCCCAGCATCGCTCCGGACAATCTCTAGCCCTGTGCTCTCTATTATAGGCCCGTCATACCTGCTAGATTCGCTGGCAATGTTTGGTTCCAGGCAGGCAGCTGATAAAAGCAGTACGTAAAAGAAGTAGCGGCTCCCCGCCACTGTTCTATGGGTTACTACATAGCGCATGGTAGATTTGCTATCTTCGCCAGAGCCTTGTAGGCTGCTCCCCCTCTCTGTATGCTATGCATAGCTTTTATCTGCTGATAGGTAGGGCGAATCTGACTTTAATTTCCTAACCACAAGTTTAATAATATGCTCGATCAAATTAAAAAACTACGTGCTGAGGTTGCACAGTATCCAGTAAAGAATCCAGAAGAGCTAGAAACATTCCGGCTAAAGTTTATAGCCAGGAAGGGAGCTATAGCAGCATTATTCACAGAGCTAAGGCACAGGGAGCCTACAGAAAGGAAAACCGCGGGGAGACTCCTCAATGCGCTTAAGGCTATGGCTCAGGAGCGATTCAAGACACTGGCTAGGCAGCTAAGCACACCATCGCAAGCGAATCCTGACTGGGCCCAGGCAGACCTAACCTTGCCACCACTTACAGATGCGCTAGGCACCTTGCATCCACTGACCATTGTAAAAGCGAGGATCATAGCATTGCTAGAACGCATTGGATTTAACATGGCTGAAGGACCTGAGATTGAAGACGACTGGCACAACTTCGGTGCACTCAACTTCCCTCCTAATCACCCAGCACGCGATATGCTAGATACTTTTTTTGTAGCGCAGGGACGTGATAGCGTCTTAAGAACCCATACTTCTTCCGTCCAGATACGCATGGCAGAGCGTCAGCAGCCCCCAATACGCATCATCTCTGCTGGCCGTGTATATCGCCATGAGACCATCTCTGCACGGGCACACTGTACCTTTCAGCAAGTAGAGGGGTGCTATATCAACCGCGATGTAAGCTTTGCTGAGCTCAAGCAGACCCTATTATACTTTGTCAAAGGACTATTTGGGGCCGATAGCAAGATACGCCTGCGGCCTTCTTACTTTCCGTTTACAGAGCCCAGCACAGAAGTAGACATGAGCTGCCAAAGCTGTAACAGCCAGGGATGTAGCCTCTGTAAGCACACAGGCTGGGTAGAAATCATGGGTGCTGGCATGGTAGACCCCAAGGTACTGCAGAACTGCCACATAGATCCGGCAACTTATACAGGGTTTGCCTTTGGCATGGGCCTAGAGCGCATAGCCATGCTACTATATCAAGTCCCTGACTTACGTTTATTTATGGAAAATGACGTTCGATTCCTCAAACAATTCACCACTTATGCTTAGCTTTGTGTCTGCTGCCTAGCTAGCTCTAGGTCCCTGCTTCCTGGACTCGGTAGAGCAAGACCTATCCTTACTTGCTTGCTGAAACACCATGCGCCTATGCCAGACACGGCAGGCGATCTATCAGAAAAGATAGCCGCGAAGCATCTGCTCTATAGCTCGGCAAGGACGGAAGGGCAGGCATGGTAAGCATGACTAGTATAACAACAAAATAATCGACCAGTAAATCATACAATAACGATGACAGGAAATTTTACCTTTTCGATGATTAAGCCAGATGTACTTCAAGATGGACAAGTAGGTCAGATCATTACCCAAATAGAAGATAAATACTTTGAAATCAAAGCCCTTAAGCTTACCCAGCTTACCTTAGAGCATGCAGAGGCGTTCTATGCTATACACAAGAAGCGCCCTTTTTATGAGCAACTATGCAAGTACATGGCTTCGGGGCCCATCATAGCTATGGTATTGGTAAAGAATAATGCAGTGGCTGATTTTAGGACACTTCTTGGAGCTACCAATCCTGCTGAGGCAGCGCCAGAAACAATCCGCAAGCGATTTGGCAAATCTATTGAGGCCAATGCGATTCATGGCTCTGATAGTGACGAGACAGCCTGGACAGAGACCCAGTTGCTCTTTCCTGGGTGGAGCCTATGATCACGAATACTTTATGCACTATGGTGGGGCTTCACAAGAGCTGTAGACTGCTTGGTAGACACCCTTCTAAGCCAGCGAGGTAAAAAGATACAACCTAAGATCAGATAGAGGACAAAAGTCAATAGCCGCCATATAGTACCTACAATTAGGGTATAACCCCTTAGGTTGTCCCCACACAAATGTTGTAGGGTAATCTCAGCTATACCAATAGCCCCTGGACTAGGAGAAAGGAACATGACGGCCCATAAAATGATCTGCTTGCCTAGAATCTGGATATGCTCTACCGGCTTTATAGGCAAGAAAGCAGCCATCAGTAAATTCAAGAGTATATAGCGAGCAATCCATGCCCCTAAGGTAGCGATACCGACCTGTAGCCAATGCGCTAGGCTTTCTCTTCTCAATTCTCTATAGGCCAGGCTTATCTCGTTGCTATATCGACCAGCGGCAGCTTTCCACCTTCTCAAAAATCGAATGCGAGTACACTGCAGCAGTAGCCACTTCAGAGGCCTTGGACTGACAAACAAAGCAAAAGAGAGCGCCAAGGTAGAGATAGAGATAATTACGTAAGCCAGCCAGAATCCGACCCTAACACCAAGCCCGGAGATGATCGGCTCGTACATGCCCACAAGGCCTGGGGAGGCAGCTAGCACAAAGAGGAAGCTGTCAAAGACAATGGTGAGCATAATGTAAGCCATGGCCTTAGCAGGCTTGATACCTTCTCTGGCAAGCAAGAAAATAGCCACTATGCCCCCGCCTCCTGAGGAAGGGGTTATGGCAGACGAAAACTCCCAAATCGTAATGATATAGAAGCAGGCTGACCAACTGAGATAGTGATGCGTCAGCAGGCGAATTCGGTACATATGTCCCACGTGCCGTGCCATTACAACCAGGATGGCAAGCACTATATACCCCCAATTGGCTCGCTTTATCAGGTTTAGCTGCTCTGGACTAAACTCAGTACTTGTGACGAACTGATAGAAAAGGACCACCAGCCATCCCAAGACAGGTATCCAGATATTGCGGAGATTGAGGACCTCCAAGATCTTTTTGGTATCTAACTTCATCTAGCTATTGGAGTGGTTATTGTGGCTAGTCCTTTACTTGAGGCACACTAAAATAATTGGAGCCTGCATGATCAGTATTAACCAGGCCTGGCTTGCACACCAAGGGCTCCTGCGGAATATCTTCCCGCATGATGTTTTGTTCCAGCAACATCGTCGTTAGGGGAGGCACTGCTTTCGTGTCTAGCTCGTCAAGCTTTTCTATCCAAGTGCAGAACTTGTTGAGGTCACTGAGCATAGCCAACGCCGCTGGCTCAGGCAACGATAGCCTAGCTAGATGCATGAGTTTGTGGAGCAATTGCTTATCTAATGTCATGGCCGAGAATATTTCTACAAAACTAATGCTTCCTGCCAAAGCGCAAAACATTAATACTTCCAGGCTGCGCCCTCAGCAGAAAAATTTACACCCAATGGTCGAACGGCCTAGGAATTGGTACCAACCCAGTCTATAGCTCCACCATGCATGCCCACCAAATATGTGCGAGCGAGTTTATGAGCAAGAACCCCTAATACAAAGAAAAACTAGATAGAGCTGGCATGGGTCTTCTGGATGTAGCAAGCTCTTGCCTAGTGGTATCCCAGAGTACGAGCAACCCAGCGCTGTATCAGGCCTGGGCCCATAGATTAGTCGCTCCCGTTTCCCCAGATCATTCTACGCGCTTACCAGCAGGGAAGCAAGCCCTGGCCTTCACTGAGGCTACTCCAATGACCAGGAATAGTGGACCAGTTTGGAGAAGACAAATTTTGGCAGCGAGTAGCTCCCAAGAAAAGGAAACAACGATGATCTCGATAGCCCTAGGCTACAAGTAGCCTAGCAAGCATGGTACAAGAGCTACAACGAAGCATACAGGCCAGAGAACTACAGGTTGCCAGGAAAATGCTTCCCAAGCCTCCCGTAGGCAGAGATATCACCAGCGGACTGCGAGTCTTAGCAGAGAAGCCCTAAGTCAATTACAAGGCGGCAGACCAGCCTAGCCTTACAGCAGCTTGCCAAAGCTCGCCCACCCCCAGCTGATTCACAGAAAGCCTTCGCCCTTAAGTAGAAGCGCCAAGCTTACTAGATGAGAACGTAGGCTTGCAGAGAAGTTCTTAGGAGTCATTGGTATGCTGATTATGTCTCCGCGGCGATAGGGAATCAAGCTCTAGATAGTTCTTACTGGGCGTTGATGACACGGGATATGCTTCCAGGGAGTAAGAATCAGCGCTATGCGTATCAATGCAAGCTTGGCGGATCATGCGACCCGTACAGGCTTAAACTACGAGTTTCCAGGGGCCTTATAGGCAGCCGTAGTGATGTTGCTGCACCACGTCAGAAGCGGGAAGCGCTTGTATGGAGATAATCCTTGAGCGTACACACATTGTCGGGACAGAGATACAGGAGTTGTTGGGGGCTTTTCTTCGGGGGGCTCCACATCCACAGCAACTATGACTACGACTACGAAAGCGTTGTTGCTGTCCTCCGGAAGTTTTAGGGCATTGGCTATTGGACCATTGGTGCGTAGTCTAAGTTTGGGCATTGGATCATTGACCAGTGGCCTAGGGCCCCAGCAGCGGGACGGAGGTCTGTCACTGGGGCCACTAAAATGTACTAAAAGTGTATAAAATAGTACATATCCTTTCCAGCCTCACTCCCCCTCCCCTCAGCACCGTTCCCGCCAAAGTCTTGGCTGCAGCAAGCTAATGAGTTTAGTACCGCTTTGATTAACTTTGGGCTCATGATAAACTACGACTTCCAAGCCATAGAGCAAAAATGGCAGCAATACTGGGCTACCCACCATACTTTTCGCACAGCCGTAGATGTAGATCGTCCCAAGTACTATGTGCTAGACATGTTCCCTTACCCCTCTGGCGAGGGGCTGCATGTAGGGCATCCACTCGGCTATATTGCCTCGGATATTGTAGCTCGGTATAAAAGGAGCAAAGGCTACAACGTGCTCCATCCCATGGGGTTTGATGCTTTTGGTCTACCGGCAGAGCAATATGCTATGCAGACGGGCCAGCATCCGGCCGTGATTACTGCAAAAAATATTCGGCGCTACCAAGAACAGCTCCAGCGGCTGGGGCTAGGGTATGACTGGGGCCGAGAAATACTTACCTCTGATCCTGCTTACTATCGATGGACTCAGTGGATTTTCTTGCAGCTTTTTGAGAGCTGGTATGACACTAGCTTACAGAAAGCCCAGCCCATCGAGCGTTTAGTAGCCATCTTTCAGCAGGCAGGCAATGGTAGCGTGGAGGCGGCTTGTGACGAAGATATCCCTATATTCACGGCTAGGGCATGGCAGCAAATGACCGAGCAACAGCAACAGCTGTTGCTGCTGAAGTATAGGCTGGCTTTTCTGGCCGATACTACAGTAAACTGGTGCCCTGCACTAGGCACTGTACTGGCCAACGAAGAGGTGAAAGATGGCTTTGCTGAGCGGGGGGGCTATCCGGTGATCCGTAAGCAGATGCAACAATGGTGTCTACGTATCACGGCTTATGCGGATCGCTTGGCAGATGACTTGGAGAGGCTCAGCTGGCCTACTTCTACCAAAGAAATGCAACGCAACTGGATCGGACGCTCGGTGGGCACAGCCTTAACTTTTGAAGCCCAAACGCAGCAAGGCCAAGCCTATCCTATCCAGGTCTTCACCACCCGTCCTGATACAATCTTTGGCGTTACTTACCTAGCCCTATCACCAGGGCATCCTTTGGTCAATGCCCTAACTACTCCTAGCCAGCATGCAGCTGTGGAGGCTTATGTAACCCAAGCGCTCCGGCGCGCCGCTAACGATAGGCTAGATACTGCAAAGCAGGTTACCGGTGTGTTTACAGGTACCCATGCTATCCATCCTTTTACAGGCAAGCGATTGCCTATCTGGGTAGCTGACTATGTAGTGGCAGGCTATGGACCAGGAGCTGTTATGGGCGTACCAGCCCACGATAGCCGTGATCATGCTTTTGCCAAGCATTTTGAACTACCGATCATACAGGTTATTGCAGGGGCAGACACGACCCAGGCAGCCTATGAGGCAGCAGAAGGTACCCTGATCAATGCCGACTTTCTCGACGGCCTCTCAGTCCAAGAGGCCACTACACGGGCCATGCAGCGGCTAGAAGAGACCCAGATCGGCACACGAAAGACCCTTTACCGCCTACGAGATGCCATCTTTAGTCGCCAACGCTATTGGGGCGAACCCTTCCCTATCTACTATAAAGACGGCATACCCTATGCGCTTCCAGCAGCTCAGCTACCGTTAGAACTACCCACTGTCAAAGCTTGTAAGCCTACTACCACCGGCCAGCCCGCACTAGGCAATGCAGCCAATTGGCAAACCCAGGCAGGCCATCCTCTAGAGCTCAGCACCATGCCAGGCTGGGCTGGATCTAGCTGGTATTTCTTCCGCTATATGGACCCACACAATGCTACGTGTTTTGTAGGGGACAAAGCCCAAGCTTATTGGCAATCTGTAGATTTATATATCGGTGGGGCAGAGCACACAACCGGGCACCTGCTTTATGCCCGGTTCTGGACCAAGTTTTTGTATGACCTAGGCTACGTACGTGTGCAAGAGCCGTTCCAGCAGCTGATCAACCAAGGCATGATTCAGGGAAAGTCTAGCTTTGTCTACCGCATCAAGGGTACCAACCAGTTTGTCAGCTACCACCTACGCCACGATTACGATACCATACCCATGCATGTGGCCATCGATTTGGTAGAGGACGATGTGCTAGATGTAGCAGCTTTCAGACAATGGCGGCCTGAGCTAGCAACCGCTTCCTTTGTGCTAGAGGATGGACAGTATATCTGTGGCAGTGAGGTAGAGAAGATGTCTAAGTCTAAGTACAACGTAGTCAGCCCAGACACCGTGATAGCCAAATATGGTGCTGATACCTTGCGGCTCTACACCATGTTTCTAGGACCTATAGACCAGACCAAGCCTTGGGATACCCATGGCATTGAGGGCGTGTTTAGGTTTATAACCAAAGTTTGGCGACTGTTCCATGAGCAGTCTGGTATATTCACTATTACAGAACAATCTCCTAGCCTAGCGGCCCGCAAGGCTGTACACAAGGCCATCAAAAAGGTAGAAGAAGCCATTCGACGCTATACATTTAATACGGCAGTAAGCACCTTGATGGTTTGCGCGAATGAGCTCACTGCACTCTCCTGTAACAGCAAGGGGGTATTACAAGACTTTGTACGTTTATTAGCTCCTTTTGCCCCACACTTGGCTGAAGAGCTCTGGCAGCTTCTGGGACATACCCAGAGTGTCGCACAAGCTCCTTTTCCGAAGTATGATGCGCAGTACTTACAAGAAGACACTATAGCGTATCCTATTGCTGTCAATGGCAAGGTCCGGGCTACCATAACCTTTGAGCTGGGTGTGCCACAAGAAACCATAGAAAAACGCGTTCTAACTCATACAACTATCCAGAAGTGGCTTCAAGGGCAGCCACCACAGAGGGTCATTATCGTGCCGCAGAAGATGGTGAATGTGGTAGTGTAGGCTACCCTCAGCCCGCACAACACAGAGAATAACCAGTGATATGGATCCTGGGAAGCACTTGATTTACACACTTTCTGAGCCTCTACTATTTATCGAGCATGCTAGCTGTACTTAGAGCGAAGCTATGAAATGACCTGGAAGATATCAGGCTCTAGGAGCCTACAACTTTTAGCCTTTCCTCTTAAAGCAACCCAAGTGCGTTCAGGGGAAGCCTGAGGGCCCCTGGAAGGTGGCCCCCAGGCCGAGGAGGGGGAGAAGGTTTATGGGTCGTTGGTGATAAGATACATGAGAGCGTTAGACAGGAAGGCGGTCATGTCACGTCTCTGTCTTGCTGTGACTGCTTGGTTTGTGCGACTACAGGCTAGCTAGGTCTTGCTTGCTCAGCCCAGTGGCTTGCTGGACTACATCTACACCTAGATGTAGGTTGTGAAGCATCGTCCTGGCTATGCCTAGCTTTTCTTCTTGTCTGCCTTCTTGTCTGCCTTCTTGTCTACCTTGCTGCATACCTTGCTGCATACCCCGTACTTCTCCTCGTCTTTCTATTTGACTTATTGCTTGCATAAGCGACTCTTTTAATGCTGGATAGATCCCCACAAATGCCTCTATTATCTCATCAGCACTCCCATGACCTACCTCTAGGG
>JBCCGO010000024.1:0-11994 GCA_039029235.1 Bacteroidota bacterium
AGAAGGGATACAGCAAGGTATGGAGCGATGTATGAAAGAAGAGAAAAAAGCCATCGCCAAGAACTTGCTCTCCAACGGTCTTAGCATATCACTGATTTCTCAAGTGACAGGCCTCAGCAGGCAAGTAATAGCAAAGCTGGGCCGTGACTAGGCTACTTGCTTTTGGGAGTGCTTCAGCTGGGGGCAGGGCCCTGAGCTGCTACCTACTCGTCATATATGGCGGCAAATCTTCTCTGTAAATGTAAGTCTAAATACTGGCAAGCTAGCGCTTCTATCTAAGTGCGAACCTTTGCTAGAGGCCAGCTGGGAGCTCAGGGGCTCTCACCGCTAGCTTACAATAGACTGGATGATGCGTTAGCTAATTGCTCCATGCTCTGCTTGCATAGCTCTGGGAGGTAGCATGAGGGAAAGCAGTGACTCTATAGGAATATTTGGTGGTACCGAGAGTCTCTAACGCAAATTTTTATGCTCTCAGTAGGTTTGTGGCTTTGAGCAACTACTGGAATAATTTACAAAGGTCATTGAAAATAGCATAGCTGGTAAGTAGTAGCAGCATGGTGATACCAATCATCTGTACAACTTCTAGCAGTCTGCCGGGAAGCCGCCGGCCGGCGATCATCTCATAGCTGATCAGGACAATGTGACCACCGTCGAGTGCAGGAATGGGCAAAAGGTTTGTAAAAGCCAACATCATAGATAGGAAGCCTACAACACTCCAAAAGTGGATCCAGTCGAAGCGCCTACCAAAGATCTGTGCAATGCCGATAGGCCCACTCAGTGATTTGGCAAACGATACCTGGCCTGTAATCACCTTCCGTAAAGCCAGCGAGTTGATCCTCACAATCTCCAGGGCTCTTGTAGTACCGATAGCTGTGGCTTGTAGTACACTGTGCTGCTGGTGCACTTCGGTGAGCAAAATTTTGGGACGAAATCCTAGCTTGCCCGTTTCGTCTACTCGGGCAGTGATATGGTATTCTATTCCATCTCTAACGTATTTGATGCTGACCGGCGTACCGGCATGTGCTGCCAAGGCTGTCCTTAGCTGATGAAAGTAGGGCGTAGCCTGGTCTGCTACTTCCATGATCTGATCTCCCGGTTGTAGCCCTGCTTGGGCAGCTGGGCTGGACTGCTGCACTTCGCCCACCTCAAAAGGCGCCAAAGGGGCTATAAAACTCCCCTGGCCTGGATGGTCTGCTAGTTGCGCTAAGAAGTTAGTGGGTATGGCTATGTGTAGCACCTGTCCTTGCCGCCTAACGGTGTAATATCCGCCATCTTCTAGTAGGACGCGTGGATCCATGACATCAGCAAACTTGGTGAAATCCCTGCCATTGATATGAGTAATCTGGTCACCTTCTTGAAACCCTAAGCTGGCCCCTAAAGCATGGGGAACAATACCATGTTTGTTTACCTCGTCCTTGGCTAGGTAGGTATCGCCCAGGGAAAAAGTAATGGCTGTGAAGATTAGTATGCCGCTGAGTACGTTGAATAGGATACCGCCTAGGATGACTAAAAGGCGCTGCCAAGCAGGTTTGGCGCGAAACTCCCAGGGGCAGGGTTTGTCACCGGGGTGTGCTGTATCTAATGCCTCCTCGGCCATACCAGCAATCTTCACAAATCCGCCTAGCGGGATAGCGCCTAGGGAGTATACGGTCTCGCCCCACTTGCACTGAATAATCTTGGGGGGGAATCCGATAGTGTAGCTCTCTACACGCATGCCAAAGAGCTTGGCCAAGAGCATATGTCCTAGCTCATGCAGCCCTACGATTATGGAGAGGCCTAGTATGAACTGACTGATCATTGTGAATTGTGGCATATGTTTTTGTCTCTAGTGGTGTTGATAAATGGTCGCCTGGTGTCTTTGCTAGCTAAGGGTAGCGCTGTACGCTTTAGCGTCTCAGCCAGATCTTGTGCAGGAGTGTAGGTAGGCATATGGGTTGCACAGGTAATCAAGGATCTTTGCTAAGCAGCTATGTTGCTGGCTGGTGGGCTTGTCGGTAGCGCTTGCCAATAATGCAGCTCTTGCTACCCTGTGCTAATGCCGCTGCTGCAGCTCAGGCACCCTAGGCTAGGTGGGCTCCTCTTTCGTCCCCTCGTAGTTTGCCCATAGCTCGGGTATGCTACTGGGAAGCTCCCTGAACTGGGGTAATAATTTTTCCGCTACTCAAGATCCAGCTGTCATCGCTATCATTAAGCGCTTGGCGAAGCTGTGGCCTAGCTCCAGGCTGGCTTGTATGCTGCGTGTTTCTTCATCTTCTAGATATATTTCTCGTATATCTTCGTTGGCGGCAATTCATATAGCAAGCTCTTGGTCTAGCCCGGGGCCTATGCCCCAGTATCGAGGTTTTGCACTGCTGCTTGGGGACTTTGTGTGAACGTGGGAGATTACGATTGCTGAGAATTCGATCTCAATAAGACCTTGTAGCAGCGTATAGGCTGCCATCTTCTCGATGGGTAGCACCTAAAGGCGGCTGATTTGCTAGCACACTCTGGGGCTAAGTAATAATTTTGCTGTACCATAGGCTGTCCACACTTGACTATAGGAGCACCTCGGCGAGGTTCCAGCCTAGTCTCCACTGAACGCTAAGGCCTTCTATTTGGCTTCTTAGCGTCTCTTGTGAGCTTTCGCGCGCTCTTAGCATTTTTTGTGCATCTTTTAGCCCTTTGTTCAAGCTGGCTTCCACCATAATCCCCATATCAGACTCATAGGCTACCCCAAATACGGAACTATAGCAAGATGCTTGGTTGTCTTTGAGGTAGTTAATATAAATACAGTATCGTCGATAGCGTCCGGGATATAACTTCACAGCAAGTGAGTCTATGAGTGGTTCTGTCTTGTAATGAATTATGTAGTCTGCTGCGCTCCAGCTGAGAGATTGGAAGGGGGTAAGGATCGCTTTGCTCCGGTCAAGGTTGGAGAATCCTATCTGTATACCGAATGCGTCGACAAGTTTATACTCTAGAAAGAGATCGTCAAAAGCTTTTTTGGTTTCATCCGGGTTTTTATTCGCTCCAAGCATCTTGGTGATGTATTGGAATGGTTTTCTAAGTCCGAATTTTATCTTCCCTGCATTGATTCGATGGTCTGGGGAGGAGGTAGCATCTGCACCGTTTGTATTAGGGGCAGTAAGAGAGAGTAGCACTACACTGAGTAATAATTTTATTTTATGGCGCATAATTAATCTTTTAACTGGGAATAGAAAGTACATGTAAGCTACGCTTGGGAGCTGGTCTTGGTATCATGGGTAAATTTAATTTGTTGTTGGCTGCCCAAAGTTACTTGAATAGGCATAGAACTCCAAATTTTATCTTCCAGTAGTACCTGCGAGAGTTTATTCAATATGCTGCGCTGTATCAGTCGCTTCAAAGGCCTGGCGCCAAACTGTGGACTGTAACCTTCCCTGGCCAGGTAGTCGAGGACTCGTTCGTCTGCTACGAGACTGATTCCATTGTCTTTGAGCTGCTCCTGCACTTGCTTCCATTGTATAGCTACTACTTGCTTGACGGTTTCTTGGGATAGGGGGTTGAACATGATGACCTCGTCAATGCGGTTCAAGAATTCGGGGCGCATAGCCTTGCTCAGTAGCTGGAATACTTCATCCTTGATCCTTTCCATAGTAGCAGAGATATCTCTGTTGTCTAAGTCAGCTAGGGTTTCGTGGATGAGATGTGAGCCCAGATTGGTAGTCATGATGATGATGGTATTTTTAAAGTTGGCCATACGTCCCTTATTGTCGGTAAGTCTACCATCGTCCAGTACTTGTAGTAGTATATTAAACACGTCAGGGTGGGCTTTTTCGATTTCATCAAGCAATACTACGGAGTATGGCTTTCTCCGGACAGCTTCGGTGAGTTGCCCTCCTTCTTCATAGCCGATATAGCCTGGTGGCGCACCGATCAGCTTGCTCACGGTGTGTTTTTCTTGATATTCTGACATATCAATGCGCACCATGGCGTTCTCATCGTTGAATAGCGCACCGGCCAGGGCTTTGGCCAAGGCTGTTTTACCTACGCCTGTAGTGCCTAAAAAAATGAAGGAGCCAATGGGGCGCTTGGGGTCTTGTAGGCCAGCCCTGCTTCTGCGTACGGCATGGGCGATGGCCTGGATGGCTTCTGCTTGGCCGGCCACGCTTTTGCTGAGCTTTTCCTCTAGGTGGAGCAGTTTGTCGCGTTCGGGCTGGAGCATCTTGGCTACTGGTATACCTGTCCACTTGGCCACTATTGCTGCGATATCTTCTTGGGTTACTTCTTCCTTGAGTAGCGGGCTGTCTTTTTTAAAGTGTTCGGCTTCTCGCTGCAGGGCTGCCAGTTCCTGCTCGGCTGCTACGATTCTACCATACCTGATCTCGGCTACCTTGCCATAGTCAAAATCGCGCTCTGCCTGTTCTGCTGCTATTCTTAGCTGATCTATTTTCTCTTTCTGGCTGGTAATGCCTTTGATAACTGTTTTTTCTTTTTCCCACTTAGCTTTCAGGATATCTCTTTGCTCACTGAGCTGGGCAATGGTTTGGGCTAGCGTAGCTTCTTTGTGGCTATCTTTTTCTCTACGAATGGCTTCGCGCTCTATCTCTAGCTGCATGATCCTACGCTGCAACTCATCCAGAGCCACGGGCATGGATTCCATTTCTATACGTAGTCTAGCAGCAGCCTCGTCTATCAAGTCAATAGCCTTATCGGGTAGGAAACGGTCTGTTATATAGCGGTACGAGAGCTGCACAGCGGCGATAGTGGCATCGTCTTTGATTCTGACACCATGGTGGAGCTCATACCGATCCTTGATACCGCGTAGGATAGAGATGGCATCTTCTGGGCTTGGCTCATCGATCATCACTGCCTGGAATCTTCGTTCTAGGGCTTTGTCTTTTTCTATATACCGCTGGTATTCCTTGAGGGTAGTAGCGCCAATAGTATGTAACGCACCTTTGGCTAGGGCAGGCTTGAGTAGGTTAGCAGCATCCATGGCCCCTTCGCCGCTACTGCCTGCCCCGATCAGCGTATGGATTTCGTCAATGAATAGGATGAGCTCGCCTTGGGAGTCGGTTATCTCTTTGATAACGGCCTTGAGGCGTTCTTCAAACTCCCCTTTGTACTTGGCTCCGGCTACTAGAAGTCCCATATCAAGCGCTACAATGGTTTTGGACCGAATGCTTTCGGGCACATCGCCATCTACGATGCGCTGGGCCATCCCTTCTACAATGGCTGTCTTCCCTACACCAGGCTCTCCCAGGAGTATGGGGTTATTTTTTGTCCTTCTGGCAATGATTTGCAGTACTCTTCTGATCTGCTCCTCTCTGCCAATCACAGGATCTATTTTCCCGGCTTTGGCCAAGGCATTCAGGTTGTTCGCATAGCGTTCTACAGACTTGTACTTGGCTTCTGCATTCGGATCTGTTACTCTACGGCTGTCCCTGAGTTCTTGAATAGCCTTGATGAGCTGCTGTTCTATGAACCCTGCATCTTTCATCAGCTTAGCTACCGGGTCGTGGCCTGCCACCAGGCCAAGTAGCAGGTGCTCTACTGCTATAAATTCGTCTTTAAAAACCGTGAGGTAAGACTCTGCGCTACGCAGTACTGTATGTATGTCGTTGTTCAGGTAGGGTTGCTGCCCCGAAGCCTTCGGATACGTACTGATAAGTTCTGAGAGCTTAGTGGTTAGTAGCTGTTGATTAATGCTGAGCTTCTTGTGCAAGAAACCAATATTGTGCTCGTCAGCTTGTAGGATGGCTTGTAATAAATGGCCAGTTTTTATACCCAGCTGCTGATTCGCCGCAGCTACTTTGATGGCTGCCTGGAGGGCTTCTTGGGCTTTGATAGTGTAGTTACTGAGGTTCATGACAACGCGCTGGTCTTATACTGTTTACTCTATATTACTAAAAAATTTTGAAATTTCTGGCAAGGTCTTCTACGATCTTCTGCCTTATCTAGGCTAGGCCGGTTGTTACCTAGCGTTCTCTTGTTCACTTTTGCCCGATCCGCCACGATACGATCATGGCTGGTAAGCCCCAAAGCCCTCCAGAAGAGACCAAGCGGAGCTCGGCTGATCGTTCTATACATGCTATACATGTTTACTGACCGGTGTAGCCTGCTTACGACATTTGCGGTAACAAGGCAGGCGCGATCCAGCTAGCCATCGTTGCCATAACATGTAGCCCTTACTGCTTCTACTTACCCAATCCAATGAAGACATCGCTCAGAAAAGCTCTAGGAGACTGCTGGTAGCTAGCAGGGCCTCATCCGCTAAGTCGGGATCTTCGCCGGCCTGAGTATCTGCAACCACTGGAGTAAATAACGCAAATCCCACCAAACTGGATAACTAGGTCAAGAAAGCGCTTGCAGCCGCGTATTGATGATTGAGATAGCGCTGATGATCATGGCCACTCCAACGTAAGCCTGTGTAGAAAGCTGCTCTCCCAGTACTCCGTAGGCAAATATGGTCGCAAACACAGGTCCAGCATCAGTATCATAGCTACTGCAAGGCTCCCAAGTGCCGTTGAGCACGTGCTCTCAACCACAAAGCTACGCTAGAGCATAAAATTCTACAAAATAAGATCGCCCCAGCTAGCTAGCTGGGCAGGAAGCTAGATACTGTTATCAGCTAGATAGGATAGGCGGTAGAAAGAAAGAGGAGGCAGAGTCTAGGCAATTTTCGCCTAAAAGATTATTGTTTATCCATAGCTCGAATCCTCCTTTCTCTGATGCTAGGGAGCAAGTTAATTAAGGTATAGCCAATATCAGCGCCTCAGCTGAGGGCTGTCCTAGGTTATGCTTAAATATTTTCGCAGCCATGATCCTTGCCACAAGGGAGTAGTACAGGCTAGCAAAAGGAGATTTGGCTAGTGGTTACCTCCCGTAGGCCCTTGAAAGCTAATCGTATCATCTAGCTGGGCGTGCCCAGAGCATGTTACGGTAATTTTTATCCTATGTTCTTCGTTCATTCTCAGATACCAGCAGGCTGGAATGTAGCAGGTTAGCTTCTTGCTCCATGCCCAGGACTCTAAGCTTGAGAAATTATCGCTTTTTTACGGGAAGCATCTTGTCAGTAGCTAGATCTTGTAGGAACTTTCCTCAAGCTCATCCGGCTGCTCAGCAGCAACTATGGCAGCCTCTGTGCTGCTTTTGCCATTTCCCTTTAACCTTTCCCTGTAGGGAATACTGCTCTAGTAGTTATGTTGTAGAGGACTTACCGCCCCCCGCCATGCTCTTCCAAGGCAATTCTGAAGCGAAAAACTACTAGAAATGACTAACTTGGCAGCTGAATGTAAAGAGTAGTCACGCGTGAAAAATAAAGCCATCATATCTCTGCTTAAATCAACAGCTACGCTGCTGGTCCTGCACGGCGCTAATCCGTTCCGGGCTAGCTACTACAGCAATGCGGCCCTTTTCTTAGAGAAGATCGAGGATAACCTAGCCTCCCTCAGCCTAGAAGCATTGGGAAATATACCAGGCTTGTCCCAGAGTGTGGCAGCGCTTATTCACGAGATCAGCACAACAGAAACCTTACAGCGCTGGGAAGGGCTCATGGCCAAGACGCCTCAGGGTGTGCTGGCCATGCTCGAACTCAAGGGCATGGGCCCTAAGAAGGTCAGGGCATTATGGAAGGAGCTGGGCATAGAAAGCCTGGCGGCTCTGGAACAGGCTTGCACAGCTGGCCAGGTAGCCCAACTGCCGGGATTTGGTCAAAAAACTCAAGCGGCTATTCAAGAAAGCCTGGCATGGAAAGACCAGCAGCAAGGCAAATTCCACTATGCTACCGCCCTGCCTTATGCTACAGCATTGGTGGCAGACCTCCAGCAAGCTTTTCCGGCCCTGCGCATCTCTCTAGTGGGCACCATGCGTCGTACGATGGAGGTGGTAACGCAGGTCGAGATACTCGTCGGAACCAGAGATACTTCTGTAGTAGCAGGCTGGCTGCAGGACTTGCCAACTATCGAACAGTCTACCAAGATTTCCGGGCCTTCGGCCTGGCGCGGCAGGTTCTTGGAGAATGGTCTTAGCTTCATCATACACTTTTGCCCGCCCGAGTACTTTTATAAGCACTTGATTTTGCAGACAGGAGTTGCTGGACATCTAGCGCTCCCAGTACAAGCAGCGAAAAGCCTAGGGGCGTTTATTACTAAAGTCTCGGCCCTAGACAGTGAAGTAGCAGGTTATCAACAAGCTGGGCTGCCTTATATACCACCTGAGTTACGAGAAGGAATCGTAGAGCAAGCCTGGATACAGGCAGGAGGCCCACTACTGCTAGTATCTAGTGAGCTTAGAGGAGTACTGCACGCCCATACCACGTATAGCGATGGGGGGTGTAGTCTGGAGGCCATGGCTCGCTCTTGCCAGGAGCAAGGTTATGAGTATCTCGGTATCACAGACCATAGCCAGGTAGCTAGTTACGCAGGAGGGCTCACGATTGAGGCCGTTCAACGACAACACCAAGCCATAGATCAGCTGAATCGGGAACTGGCTCCTTTTCGAATTTTTAAGGGCATTGAGTCAGACATTTTGCCAGATGGTAGCCTAGACTACCCAGCCGAGGTCTTGGCTAGCTTTGATTTCGTCATTGCCTCGGTACATGTAGGCTTGTCTATGGACCAGCAGCGGGCTACTGATCGCCTCATGAAAGCCATTCGCAATCCTTTTACAACTATTCTAGGGCATCTAACAGGGCGGCTCTTGCTCAAGCGAGCAGGCTATCCAATTGATCATCAAGCCATTATCGATGCTTGTGCAGCCAATGGCGTCATTATTGAACTCAATGCCAATCCTTGGCGCATGGAGCTAGACTGGCGCTGGATCCGCTATGCCATAGAAAAAAATGTCTGGCTAAGTATCAACCCCGATGCACACGACCAAGCAGATATTGACAACATGTATTACGGAGTGTGTATAGGGAGAAAAGGGGGCTTAACAAAGCAGCATACTTTCAATACACTATCGAGCAAGGAAGTAGCTGAGCATTTTCAGCGCCGCAAGGCTGCTGCCTTAGGCTAGAGGCAACGCTAGCAGCATGTAGGATGGTCCAGGAGGCTGATCGGGCGTAGTATTGTCATCCCAGGCTACCTCCGGGCCGAATCCACACTTGACTGCTACTACCCTAGCGCGCTTATCGTCAACTTTCACCCCTAAGACGCATCCCTACCCTACCTAGCGGCACTGTAGGGGCTACTCACTAGCTTAGTTATAGGGGGAGGATGAGCTCTCTCTACAACTATCTTTAGCCAATTATCCTTACGGCGCTGGATTTTCTTCGAGAAATTCTAGCAACTTATTCATGGTATTCTCATCAGAAGCGTATAGCTCCTCCAGATGTTGCTGGCCTAGCTCTAGCAGGGTATCCATTTCTTGGTAGGCATCTATGCCTATAGGCCGTTCTAGCCAGACCTGCCATCTTTGATAACAATTTTTTAACCCGCTACGCATATGTCCATCACTGTCCCCTTCTTGGAGGGCTAAACTTACACGATGGAAACTACTTGCCCAGAATAGCTGACCACAATGCAAGTCTGGATTTTCAGGATCTGGGATACAGGTGCCTGCGCCCATCGAGAGCATGAATATTTTTTCTTGAGGTATGCCATATTGTTGGGCTGCACTACAGGCATTCGCGGCAGGATTACCGGCACTGATGACTCCATCAAAAAAGACTCCTTTTCCTGGAATTTTATAAGGTGGGAAAAAAGTCGGTGCCGCTGTCGTGGCCATCAGAGCGTTATAAAAAGTCTCATCGTTAGCAGGATCCCGTCGGCTTTCGTGGCGACTGAATAAATGGGAGCGGTGTTGCACATCTTTATTAACGGCAGGAATGACCAACTCAGTTAAAGCTTGCCTTAACGTGGCTTGGCCAAAATACTGCCTAAATACAGACAAGCGTCCTTGATCCGAATACCTACTGCCTACAAAAGAGTACAGAGAAGCAACTAGAGGCACCTGTGCTACAAGACTCGTAAAAATGGCTGGAGATTGCTCCCTATATAGCTGCACGATGTCAGAGGCCGAGTAACGTGGCCGATAGGGAGATAGCACTTCTTCTTGCTCTACTTCTCCTCCTACTCCTCTTACTTCAGGCACATCTATCTGAGGTACAGACAAGCCTGCAGCGATGATGGCTCCGGTAGATGTACCCGCTAGCATGTTGAATAAATGAGCAATCGGTCTTTTGGTTCTGCTTTCAATTTCGCTCAGCCATAGGGCAGGTAGCACGCCTCTTACGCCACCGCCATCCAGCGAGAGAATGGTGTAATATTGTTTTTCATTGCTTCTACGAGCGTCAAAGAGAAGCTCCTCGCACTGGAGCTGAGTGCTGCGATATCCACTAAGCCTTTCCGCTATCGTAGTGGCTTGTAGGCTTTCTATCAAAGCTTTTTGCCTCGCTGCCTCTTGGCTTTGAGGAGCTAGCTGCAATGCCTCCAAAATACATTCTTTTGCCTCTTGGTAATGGCACTGTTTACGATGCGCCATGCTGGCCATGACCCAAAAGTCTGGGGTCTCCTTTAGGCCAGGATGCTGTTGCAAGTACCTCAGGGATTGGCTGTACTGAGATAGCCCGGCCAGACATTGGGCATAACCTAGGGCTGCTGTTTCGTTATGCTTAATAAAATGTAGTGCACTTGCGTAATTCTTTTGAGCTACTTGCCAGTGCTGCAAGCTCCCTAAGTGGTCTACTTTGGCTACTTCTTGCGCTTTGGTTGCATAATGCGCTGCTCTTTGGTTGTATATTTTTGCCCTTTCCTGGGAAGAGCTGGCTCGTTCTAGCCTCTCTCCAAGGTACGCTAGATAATGATCTTCAGGAGGCTCGATGGCTAAAATTGGCGTTTCCACAGAGGACGGTTGTAGAGCAGCCTCCATGCCAGCTGCTGTTTGCCCACTTATCACCCATAAAAAGTCCTCGATTGCTGCTAAGCGCATTGCGGGCATAGTGTGAAAGTGGCCATATTGGTCGATGGTGTCTCGTACTTCTTTGACCAATGTCTGGGCTGCGTTAATTTCTTTTTCATTACCTCTCACTATACGCATAATAGCGATATTCAATTTGGCAACATTGCGCATTTCTTCTAGCCTCGCCGTAAATGGCATTTCTTGCGCATCTGTGACATGTTTTCTTGCTAAGTAGCCCTTATCGCGAAGAAACAAGTGATCCGTAGCTTCATTCCAATGCCTCTTTAGGTCATTTCCTATACCTTTTTTGCGCATCTCGGTTATTCGTGTATCAAGGATTTGCGCTGATTCCACTAATTCTTTGCGCAGAGAGCCCATGAAACTATCGTCGGCTCGACCAGTCAGCTTAGCTGAATCACAGCCCGGAATACTTACTTTACCGCTCATGAAGGCTTCGCCCATTAGATTGAATAAATAGGCTATCCCATCTGGTCTGAAACCGTGCGCTGTAAGGGTATTCATTATCTTCTCTGCAGGAACTCCATGTCTGAAATCTTCTAGTTCCAAAAGCCGCCCGCCTTCACCATATTCTTTAGCCAATGCTTCGAGAAATTTCTGTGGCTTCCCTAGATCATAGTGCGCCAGGGCTTCCTGCATAATTTCATTCAGTTTTTCGCGCATTACTGGCTCCTTACTTAGATCCTGTCCTTTTTGCCATAAAGAGTTACCACACCATACTCCTGACCCAATGGCTACAACACCGATACCAATTCCCGCAATAGGCCCTGCTAAAGATAGGCCAGTAAGCCCAGCTTGAATCGCCTCAGCATTTGCCAAAACGCTAGTTACAGCACCTACACCAATGCCACTCCCTCCTACCACCCCAGATCCAATTGTTAAGACTCCAGCTGTCTGGTATTGTTTCGCTTTGGTTTTAGCCCGCAAAATATCTTCTTGTGCGACCTGATATTTGACCAAACTGCGATCGCTGTTAAGTATTAACTGATTGGCTAGCTCTGCTAAATCATCCTCGATAGAACCCTGTATGCTTTTTCTGTCAGTAAAAGAATATCCTTCCTGAACCGTTGCTAACACTGAAGAACTTCCCCCAATCCTTACGAGTGCCTGAGA
>JBCCGO010000025.1:0-11027 GCA_039029235.1 Bacteroidota bacterium
GGCTTTATCAGGAGCCCTGGTTGGTGCAGTAGCTGGCCCAGTAGTCCTGGCTCTGAATCCCTACCAAGCAGTATCTGTGGCCTTAACAGTGGCGCATAAGCAATCCTGAGCTGGGGGTAGTAATGGTTTAGTATCGACAACATATTAGCAAAACGTAGATGATAAAGCTGAGTTAGCGGAAAGACATTATTTATTCGCCGCTCCAGGCTCACCTATGACCAAGGTATCCGTAGCAGGGTTCCAGTATTCCTCCCAAGACAAGAAAATCCCTGGATGTGCCCTAGCATGGTCAGGTAGCCGTAGTGTCTGCCCAAAAGTATGATAAAGCACATCTGCTGTAGTCTTCAAGCTCCCCTTACTAGGACGCTTGGCAAAAACATACAATCGATGCTCCGGCCTTGTAAAAGCCACATAAAGCAAATTGAGATTGTCTAGGTAAGCCTGTATCCGCTCCTCGAAATAGTCCTGTGCATACACCGTATCCTTGAGCCTACTGGTATAGCTGACCGGTAGCGTAGGGAAGTCTGCAAAGGGTGGGATGGGAGTAGCGCACCAGAGCATGGGAGGCGTTTGTAGGTTGTGGTCAAAGCCCCACTCACAGAAGGGCAGGATAACCGTTTTGAATTGCAAACCCTTGGCCTGGTGGATGGTCATGATAGTCATAGCATCTTGCCCTGCTACACGGGCTATAGCCCGTTTGTAACCCCGCTCTTGCCACCAAGCTAGGAAGTGATGCACCGTAGCAGGCTTTTGCTGGATATAGTCCAGCACTACATCTTGGAAGGCCTGTATGAAAGGCGCTGATGCTGCACATCGGACTTGAAAAATGCCCACCAAAGTTTCTACGAGCTCGTAAAGCGGTAGCTGCTGCAGCCTAGTCCGTTGGCCCAGAAAATCCTGAAGTAGTTGAGCACCTACCTGCCCATCCTCATGGAATACTGTATGAGTCTCCTGGCATACATAGCGCCGGTACAGATAGCCTAGTTCAGCCTGGGCCAGCAAATTCTGCTCATCTGCTAAGCACCTAAGCGCGTTGATGAGTATGTTTACCCAAGGACTATGGCCAAGGTATAAAGACGCAGCCGATATGGCTTCATACCGATAGCCCGGTCGGGCCTGGGCCGATTGCTGGTAGGCCAGCAAAGTCTGTAGCAGCTCCTGACCCTCTCCATTGTTTCTGACCAGCAGTGCTATGTCTTTTAGGGCAAATCCATCGGCTTGCAAGCTTTCTATGAGTAGCGGCAAGCGAGCTTTGACTTCTGCTCGCCAGCTATGTGCTACCCCTGCTGCTTCCGGCTGGCCTGCTAGGAAGGTAATATGAATATATCCCCCCTCGGCCTGGGCACGACCAGCAGGTGTACGCTGGTACACATCCTGATAAGCCGTGGCAATTGCTTGGACCTGTGGACTGAGCGCTTCTTTGAGTTCATCGTCTAGTGCTGCCAGCTGCCCTTGCCAGTACCTCACCAGCCACGCACTGAGCTCTGTAAATAAGGTATTGTTAAAATCTATGATACGCCGTTTACTACGCCAGTTATGACTGAGCGTAGTGGCCGTAGTATGCGCAACTTCCTCTGTAAGCTGTGTCAGGAGAAGCTGCCAGCTGCCCCCACGCCATCGGTAAATAGACTGCTTCATATCGCCCACGAGTAGGCTCATATGACCTTCTGCCAAGCTATTCCTAAGCAAGGGCTTGAGATTTTGCCACTGAAAGCCTGAAATATCTTGGAACTCGTCGATCAAGAAATGCTTATAGAAAGCGCCTATCTTTTCATAGACAAAAGGCGTATCATTCTCAGCAATAATCTGGCGCAGTAGGTTGGCCGTGTCAGATACGAGCATAACATTTTTCTCAGCTCTGTAGTCACTGAGCCTAGCGAGTAAGTGCGTGATGATGCCAAAAGCATAAATAAAGTGCTGGACAGCCAGGGCTGTGTAGTAGCTGCGATGGTGGGTCTGGTAGAAGCGAAGCGCCTGGCGCAAGATGCCCTGTAAGTCTTGCTGAACTAGCTGTATGATGCGCTCTTGCTTATCTGTCCTTGTAGTATGCCATGCCGCTATAGACGCTGCAGCCTCCAAAGCTCGCCTAGTAGGGGTAAAACGCTGCTGCTGCTGCAAGCCTGCCAGGTAACCTGCTACCCCACGCTGGCCATAGGCAAAGTCTTCCACAACCAAATCCGCCTGGTGCATGGCCTGCAGGGCCGTGCTGCCCATGCCTTGTAGCGTATCCTCAAAGTGGGCTACAGCCTGGCGAAGCTTACCCAAGAACGTATCAAGTGCCTTTGGGTCACTGAGGGCATGTGCCAACTGTGCTTCCTGCGCACTAAAGACCTCTGTAAAAAGCTCATAACCCAGCCGCTTCAGCTCCCTCTCAAACTCCCAGTGTTTGCCAGTGCGCACCCTGTGCTCCGCAAACGCCACCAGCCATTGCTGCAGCTGCTTATCATGACCAGCCGTCGCTATTAGTTCACCAATAATGGTATCCAGTACAGCCTCCAGCTCCAGCTCCATGCTAGCACTACCCTGCAGGCCCAGCTCTTGGGCAAAGCCTCGCACAACGGTTTGGAAGAAGCTGTCAATGGTACTAACCGAAAAACGATCATATTGATGTAGTATGTTAGAGAGCACTACTTGAGCACGTTCTTGCAAGGCAGGCAGCTCCCAGCCTTGCAGCTGCACCAGCTCCTCAGCCACAGGACTAGCTAGCCCCTGGGCTAGGCTATGCAGATATGCCAGAATACGCTGTTTCATCTCTTGGGTAGCCTGGTTAGTAAAAGTTACCGCCAAGATTTCTTGAAATCCCTCAGGACTTGCCAGGGCCAGCTGTATATAAGCCCTGACCAAGGCGTGGGTTTTGCCTGAACCAGCGGAAGCGCGATATACGTGGAGTGTAGACATTATCTATAGCTCTGTAAACAAGTATCGGCGGGCAAAATAGTACCTAGAGGAAGAAAAATACCAACACAAGTAGTACCTTAGCCGAGCCCGGTCGCCATCGAGCAATTATGGATACTTTCTTTTACAACCAACCTCCTCCAACCCTATGCCCATGCATGAATTCACCCATTTACACTGCCATACCCAATATTCGCTGCTAGATGGGACAGCCAAAATCAACGGCTTACTGAGCAAAGCCAAGCAGCTAGATATGCAAGCACTGGCCATCACAGACCATGGCAACATGTTTGGCGTGCCGCACTTTGTAGCAGCAGCCCAGAAGCAAGGCATCAAGCCCATCATTGGGTGCGAGTTTTACCTCTCGCCTGATATGCATGACTTCAAAGACAAGACGCGCTACCACCAGCTGCTCCTAGCCAAAGATGAGGTAGGTTACAAGAACCTAGTGAGGCTCTGCTCTATGGGCTTTCTAGAAGGCTACTACTACAAACCCAGGATCGACCGGCAGCTGCTCCAGAAGCATGCTGCAGGCCTGATTGCCACTACCTGCTGTCTCAATGGAGAAGTACCCCAGGCCATCCTCCGGAAAGGAGAACAAGCAGCCGAAAAAATATTCCTAGCCTGGCTGGACCTATTCGGCGCAGACTATTACATAGAGCTCCAGCGCCATGGACTTGCCGAGCAAGATGTGTGTAACGCAACCTTACTAAAATGGGCCCAGAAGCACCAAGTAAAAGTTATTGCCACCAACGATGTACACTATGTAGCACAGCAAGACAGCCTAGCCCAAGACATTCTCCTATGCCTACAAACTGGCAGAGACTACGATGATCCCAACAGGATGCGATTCGAGCGCGACCAGTTCTTCTTAAAGTCCCCCCAAGAAATGGCCACCCTCTTCCAGGATATACCAGAGGCACTGGCCAATACCCAAGAGGTAGCAGATAAGATCGAAACCCCCTCGCTAGAGCGCGATATATTGCTACCCATCTTCCAAGTACCGCAGAGCTTTACTAACCAGGACGAATACCTCCAGCACCTGACCCTAGAAGGAGCTAAGCAACGATATGGCACCATCAGCCCTGAGCTAGCAACCCGCATCAACCATGAGCTAAGCACCATCCAGGCCATGGGCTTCCCCGGTTACTTTCTCATCGTCCAGGACTTTATCAAGGCAGCCCGCAGCCTAGACGTCGTAGTAGGACCAGGCAGAGGGTCAGTAGCAGGCTCAGTAGTAGCCTACTGCATTGGCATCACCAACATTGACCCCCTGCACTATAATCTAGTCTTTGAGAGGTTCCTCAACCCTGAGCGTGTATCTATGCCCGATATAGACATTGACTTTGACGACGAAGGCCGCCAAAAAGTTATCGACTACGTAGTGGACAAATATGGTAGAAACCAAGTAGCCCACATCGTCACCTTTGGGAGCATGGCAGCCAAGTCTGCCATTCGTGATGTAGCCCGCGTCTTGAGCCTACCCCTAGACCAGTCCAACTACATGGCCAAGCTAGTTCCTGAAAAATTAGGTACTACCTTGGTGCGAGCCTTCGAGGAAGTACCTGAGCTAGCAGCGCTCAGAGAAGATACCACCAAACCAGAGAGCAAAATACTAGCCCTAGCCCAAACCCTAGAAGGTTCTGCTAGGCACACCGGTGTCCACGCTGCTGGCGTCATCATAGCCCCAGACGACCTCCTAAACCACATTCCTGTAAAAACCGACAAAAACTCCGACCTGTACGTAACCCAATACGATGGCTCTGTGGTAGAACGTATGGGCATGCTTAAGATGGACTTCCTAGGCCTGAAGACCCTATCTATCATCAAAGATGCGCTGGCCATCATCGAGAAAAACCGCGGAGAAAAAATCGACCTAGATACGCTCCCGCCCGATGACGAAAAAACCCTTGCCCTCTACCGACGCGGAGATACCATAGCTACCTTCCAGTTCGAATCAGAAGGCATGCGCCAGTGGCTCCAAAAGCTGCAGCCTACACAATTTGAGGACCTCATCGCCATGAATGCCCTCTACAGACCAGGACCTATGCAGTTTATCCCCCACTTTATAGCCCGCAAGCATGGCCAAGAAAAAATCGAGTACCCACATCCGCTGCTCACAGACATCTTACAAAACACCTATGGCATCATGGTCTACCAAGAACAAGTGATGCAAACGGCCCGCATCGTCGCTGGCTATACCCTGGGCGAAGCAGACGTATTGCGGAAGGTCATGGGCAAAAAACAAATAGAGGAGATGGCCAAGCAGCGAGCAGTATTTATCCAAGGAGCGCAACAAAAACACAACATCTCTCAGGAGCAAGCACTCGGGATCTTTGAGATGATGGAGAAGTTTGCCCAGTACGGATTCCCCCGTGCTCACGCCGCTGCCTACTCTGTCATTGCCTACCAAACCGCCTATCTCAAAGCCCACTACCCTGCCGAGTACATGGCATCCGTGCTGACCCATAACCAGCACGACATCAGCAAGATTACCTTCTTTATGGACGAGTGTATCCGGCAAAGCATAGCAGTACTAGGACCTGATGTCAACGAAAGCCAAGTGAATTTTGACGTAAATCCAGCCCAGCAAATCCGGTTTGGCCTCGGAGCCATCAAAGGAGCAGGCGAAGCAGCCGTACAGCATATCATAACCGTCAGAGAACAAGGAGGGAAATTTCAGGATATCTTTTCGCTAGTAGAGCGAGTAGACCTCAGGACAGTTAACAAAAAAACTTTCGAATCGCTGGCCATGGCTGGCGCTTTAGATGGACTAGCCGGCTGCCATCGTAGGCAGTATCTATGGGCACCAGAAGGTGAGCAAACGCTCCTAGCCAAGGCAGTCCAGTACGGTAGCCAAATAAAGCAAGAAAAAGCAGCTGCTCAGCAATCTTTATTTGCCCTAGATGCCAGCGTCCAGTACCAACCCAAGCCACCCATACCCACCTGTGAACCTTATAGCACGCTAGAAAAATTGCGCATGGAAAAAGAAGTAGTAGGCTTCTACATCTCAGGCCACCCCCTAGATCCATTCAAAGTAGAGCTGGCAAACTTCTGTAACTGCCACACACAAAACGCACTCACCTTCAGGCGAAAAGAAGTGCGGCTCGCTGGCCTACTCATTGCTTGTACCAAGAGACATAGTAAGCAAGGACGTCCTTTTGCCCTATTCACCCTAGAGGATTACAAAGGTACGCTAGACCTAGCACTCTTTGGAGAAGACTTGATGAAGAACCAACACATGCTGCAGCCAGGAACGTTTGTATACCTGGTAGGCACCGTACAAGAGCGGTACCGCCAAAAAGATGTATGGGAGCTCAGGCCCCAGAAAATCAGCTTACTCAGTGAAATCAGAGAAAAAATGAGTCAAAAGCTGCTGCTCCACCTACCCATTGACAAAATAGACACAGACTTGGCTGCAAAAGTTGAGCAAGTGGTCAGCGACTACCCCGGGCAGTGCAGCCTTGGCATCGCTATTACAGACCACCAGGAGTCCATAAGCATAGAACTGTACGCCAGAAACCACCGTATCAACCCCACTAACGAGCTGCTAGACAGCTTGAGCACCCTAGCAGGAGTAACCTACCAGCTCTGCTGATAAGCAGTACTGTGGAAGGAGCCGTAGCAGAGAAGAATTTCACTAAGCTAGTAGCCCTAGGCTACTACGCAGCCATAGACTCACAAACCAGTAAACACCACATACCATGGCTGATTCATTTGGAGAACTTCCCCGAAATTTGGATTCGCCGCAAAGACAAGATGTCCTATTTTTGTTCAAAAAGGCTTGCACTTGGCTAGAAGCTCCAGCGCACTAGGTGAGTACGTGGGTCTTGCCATTGCCGAGAAAATTTGCTGCCATACATTTGTGAGTAGAGAAGGCAAGCCAGTGACCATTTTTTCATAGCCGAGCCTAGAGCTACAAACCGACCTAGCGAAAGGCGCTTGCACTTAGCTAGAAGCACTAGCTCATTACACTAGGGTAGAACTTGGCTTTGCCGAAAAAATTTCTGCCCGATCCTTGTTTGGAACTAGCGAGGATGAGTCCGCGAGCCTCTATTTCATAGCGTACAGCGTAGCAAGGCTATGAGCTGCCCTCGAGAAAGCGCTCGCACTTAGCTAGAAGCGCTAGCTCGTTAGTATTTGGAACTTTAAAATAAATAGATTTAACTTGTAGGAGATGCGACTAGCGCGCCTTTGTAATAACCCCCAAACCATTAGAGCGATGAATACCAGAGACACTAAATTATTTAATTGCTACACCCAAAGCCAGCAAGGCGCGGCCAGGATATTATTTACCGTATGGCTGCTCACGAGCTGCAGCCCAGATATGGCACTAGCTGCCCCTAAGACCGAAGGAGCCATGGTGCCAGCAACGACAGCCACCAGTCCAGGCGATCCGTCCCTGGCCAGTACACCCCCTACGCCCCCGCCTGGGGGCATCTTGCAGTTGCCCCCAGACTCCCCAGGCCCACGCTGGGGCAGCAGCCCAGCCATAGAGGCAGCACTCCAGCGCCAGCCAGCTGCTAGCCTACGCGCCAGAACGATAGACAGGCTAGCCAGTCGCTTCTCAAGGCCTAGGCCACAAGTGGCCCTCAGGACCCAGGCTGGCCCTGTAGCCGAAGGCGATGAAACAAGCGCTAGCAGTAGCCAGCACCCAGCAGCAGCCACCGCTCCAGGTCAAGTCCCAGAACTGACTCAGAACCTTACCAGTCTATACCAAGCAGACGATAAGTTGCCCAAGCTCATAGAAGACGATGACACCCCAGAGCAACGCATAGCAGACTACTACGTCAAGCTCCAGGCAGTCATAAGTGAGTCAGGAGCAGGGGTAGAAAGTGCCGCTGCCCGAGACAAGGTGGTAGGCGAGAAAAGAGCCATCCAGATTAAAGAGATCTTTGATGCGCTAGAGGAAGAAGGAGATAAGCCGGCAGGTAGGGTGCTCCTCCTAGGGGGAGCAGGTATTGGTAAGACCACCCTGATGCACTACATCTCCCACCAGTGGGCCAAAGGGGAGCTGTGGAAAGATAAATATGCCTACCTCTTTCGGGTGCGGCTCAAGGAGCTTTTGAACGACAGCTGGCAATCAGCATACGACATAGAGGACCTGGGCGAGCATCCCTTAGCCTGTTTTATCCATCATTGCTTACGTAACCAACGCGCCCAGCTTCCACGCAGCGAAAGAAATACACGCCAGCTTTGCAAGCTTGAGAAAGTTAAAAGTTTGCTTGAGGATCCAGCAAGTCAGCCTAGCACGTTACTCCTGGTGGATGGCTATGATGAAATAGCCAGCCAGCGCCAGCAAGGAATTGTCAAAGAGATTGTCGATGCAATCTTAGACCAAAGGCAAGTGATCATGACCTCGAGGCCGAATGCAGTGAGCCAGCAGCTTCGGGCATCCTTTGACCGGCAGGTCGAGAACCAGGGGCTAGACCAGGAAGGTATTGGCCACTACATTGACCTGCAGTTTGGCGAAAAACAAAAACAAACAGGCCAAGCGCTGAAAGAGTTTCTAACAAAGAATAAGCAGATTATAGGCATGTGTGAAGTGCCCATCAACACAGCCTTGCTATGCATCATCTGGCAAGACGAGGAGATCAGAGAGAAATTACAAAAACAAGTAGGCGAAGATTTCAAGCTTGGAGCGCTCTATGAAGAGCTCGTGCTCTGGCTAGGGAGGAGGTACCTGAAGAAGTTTCAAGGAAGAGACCACAAAGAACTAACCGATCAAAACATTTTTAGCCATCCTGAAGTCAAGACACTCAAGGAGGTTGCCTACAGAAGCTTTACAGGATCGGGTCAGGAGCAATCAGCCGGGACTTTGGGCATAGCAGGCGAGCTAATAGCTAACACAGCGCAAGAGCAAGGGACCAAGATAGAGTCGGTGTATTCATACGGGTTATTCAGGGCAGAGGGCGTCAAGGAAGCACTCAAAGACAAGACGCACTACTTCATCCATTTGACCTTCCAAGAGTATCTAACGGCCCTCCGCTTAAGCGAAAAGCTCTCTGCTCCCCAAGGAGAAGGCGTTCGAGCAGTAGCCAGGCACATAGCGGAACATCGCAACGAGCCCCGGTATCTGATGACCTTAAAGTTTCTAGCTGGGCTAGTGAGCAAGAGCGACAACAAGGAGGTAGTCCAAAGATTCTGGGAAGCAGTCAGCTGTAACGTAGAAGGGGTTTTGGAGCTAGGGGTAGCCAGCAAAGTAGGGCTGCTGATGCACCTCTTGGCCCAGAGTACCCTCCAAGGGGAGTTAGATGAGCGCATACCGAACAGAGAGCAGCTTCAGGAGCTAGTAGATGAAGAAGTAGAGAAGGATTTAGCGCGGTGGCAAGCGCATCTCATAGATAGTGGCTACCAGTCAGCAGCCCTGGTCAAGAAGCTACGGGCAGTAATTTATCAGGAAGCGCCCCAAGAAGCAGCTATCTCATCGCTGAGCTCAGCCCTAGAGATAGGGCTATCCCTAGGCAGTAGGGTAGTAGAAGAGGAGCAGTCATTAGCAGGACATTTAGAGAAGTTGCTCGATTCTTCTGTTTGGCAGGTGCAAGGCCTGGCAGCATCCAAGCTATCCCAAGCATTGGATAACCAAGTTGACCCAGAGCAAGCAAGTGGACTATTAGCCAAACTACTATCCCTTTATGGGACTGCTAATACAGCCAGGGAAGCGTTGTTGTGCCTATCCCGGCTCACCGAGCTTAGCCCAGCAATTGTTGTGGAGGAGCTATTAAAGAGAGCGAATCAGGGAATAGAGGGATCCTCAGCCCTTAAGCTTTGCGCGAAGCTGGTCGAGGTGAACCCTGAGTTAGCTGAACAGGTGCTAGCAACGGCTCAGACAGGGCTCCAAGACGAGGATGAGTATGTGAGGGAGGAGGCCCTTACACTTACCGAAGCACCATCAGCGCCCGGTCGTCCGTTTGTTCCGTCCACGCCCGAGTCTCCCGTTGCGCCATGGTCCCCGTCCGGGCCAGCAGGACCGGGGCGACCTACTGGACCCGGCTTGCCCATTGCCCCGCGGGCACCGGTAAGTCCAGCAGCACCCTACGAGGAGACAAAACACAGAGAAAAACAAGTCCTAGTGACCATATCAGAGAACAGAAGGTAGATTTCAGGTGTGTACACCGGGAGATTGCTGGAGTGGTTCTCCCAGGTGGCATTCATTGCAGTGATCACAACACTTCTGCAAGAAACTACAAAAGCTTGCATAGAAACAACGCCAAGTAGCACAGATTGATTCTCAGTTTACATTGTACTGGTTCCCGGGCAATGCGGGCCACACATGCTATACATCTGGATCTGCAGTAAAGCTAGGTCCGGGCCACGAGTGTGCGATCCCGAGTAACCTGATAGTTTAGGGCACTGTCACACGTAGACAAAGGTACTAGGTTTGAATTCCGCCTGCAGATCCCTGTTGCCCACTGTTGCTCACAACAGATCCTCTTTAGCTGATCACAGCTGCTGATACTTAGTGTTGTACCCATGTTGAATTCAAGCAGGCTGTGTACACGGTACTGCCTTCTGTTAGTATACAATGCTCGATTGTTGCGTCACAGAAACTTGCAGCTTGCAAGCCTGCCTCAGAACATCCCTGTTACCAACTGAGTGAGTCTGTATCATGACTGAATATCAAACTGCATCAGCAGAAATCTCTGAATATCTCCGCATGCCCATCCACATGAAAGGAACCCTTTACCAGACAAAAAGGAGAACTGCAACCTTTAACTAGTTGCTAAATATCACTTACGGTGTTGCCTTTGCGACCGTCCGCTCCGGGAGCGCCAGCTGGACCCTGGAACAAGAAACAATCCATGCGGAGAGAATTTGTAAGGAAAAACAGGAAAGTAAAGCCATTAGCGATAGGGATAACCCATGCCACATCTCAAGGCTCAATACTCTGGTAGTCAAACCATGGAAAGCAGTCAGAATGCAGTAGCCAGCTCCAATGAAGGATTCCAGGTAACACAGATCAAGGGTGACCAAGAGTATGCAACATGAGCTATTGGTGCTATTGCACCAAAATCTTAAAGAGAGAGAGAGAGAGAGAGAGAGAGAGAGAGAGAGAGAGAGAGAGAGAGAAAAAAATCAAGCTATTCCACCCAACTGCCAGCTAAAGCCCTAAGGTCAGCGTTTACCCTCCC
>JBCCGO010000026.1:0-10565 GCA_039029235.1 Bacteroidota bacterium
CTCTACTACCACCCCTGGCTTAATGGAGGCTAGGCTATTGGGTTGGGAATGACTAGCTACTTGCGGCGGCGTTCTATACTTACGTTGCTGCGTTGAATGCTTGCTATCTATGAGTCTACTGGCGTAATGAGTGGTTGTATGGTCAGTAACATGGCGGGAAGGGGGGTTGCTGACCTGTAAGTAGGCTGGGTCTATCTCTTCTACAAACCGACTCAGCTCACACTGCCTGAGCCGCCCAAAGCGATACCTACTCAGTGCATAAGCCAGGAAGACTTTTTGCTGTGCTCGGGTAATGGCCACATAAAAGAGCCGCCTTTCTTCTTCTAGGCTTTCTGTACTATACAGCGTCATGGCTGAGGGGAAGAGGTCTTCTTCCATGCCTACAATGTAGACATACTTAAACTCCAGTCCTTTGGCGGCATGGGCAGTCATTAAAGTAACCTTGTCTGCATCATCCTGATCAGCTTCTTCTAGGCTGGTGGCCAGGGCCACTTCTTGCAAAAAAGTAGCCAGGCTCACGTCTTCCTGTTCAGGATTTGTCGTAAATGCCTTGATCCCGTTCAGTAATTCTTGTACGTTTTCGTAACTTGTTAGTCCTTCTATGGTTTTATCTTCGTAAAGCATTTTGAGCAGCCCAGATTTTTTGGCGACGCTGCTAGCTATCTCGTAAGCGTCCTTCTGGTGAAGTACTAGCGCAGCGCTTTGTATCATATGGGCAAAATCCTCGACGCTGTCAGCTACTTTACCGCGCAGGAAGTTCTTAGCGTTATGCACTACTTCCCATAAAGGTACTCCATGATCAGCGGCAGCTATGAGCATTTTATCGATACTGCTAGGCCCGATCCCTCGCTTCGGCAAGTTGATAATGCGCCTGAGCGCCTCCTCGTCGTTATGATTCACCAAAAAGCGTAGATAAGCTAGTAAGTCTTTGACTTCTTTTCTTTGATAGAAGGACATGCCCCCTACGATGCGGTAGGGCAGGTTTATTTTACGCAAGGCTTCTTCTATGATTCTGGACTGGCTATTGGTTCGGTAGAGTACGGCAAAGTCTGCATTGCTGAGCTGCTTATGAACTTTTGTCTCAAAGATAGAAGCAGCTACCAGCCTTCCTTCTTCTGCATCAACGGTAGCCCTGATAAGGCCTAGGGGCTCTCCTAGCTCATTGGCAGTCCAAGCTGTCTTTTTCAGCTGGGCCTTGTTGTTCCTAATGATGGCATTAGCAGCTTGGACGATATGTTGGGTAGAACGGTAATTCTGCTCTAGCTTGATGAGCTTAAGCCCAGCATGATCTCGCTCAAAGTTTAGGATATTATCTATGTTAGCTCCTCTGAAAGCATAGATGCTCTGCGCATCGTCGCCTACTACACAAATATTCTGATGAATACTTGCCAAGTCTTTTATAATGGCATACTGCGCCACATTGGTATCCTGAAACTCATCGATCAGGATATAGCGGAACCTTTCTTGGTATTTATAGAGCACCTCGATGTGCTGGTTAAAGAGCAGATAAGTATTCAAAAGCAAATCATCAAAATCCATGGCATCTGCCTTGAAGCACCGCTCCGCATAGCCCAGGAAGATCTCACGGAGTCTAGGCCTCCGAGCGCTTTCATCATCTGCCTGAGCAATAGGGTTACTAGCATACTGCTGGGCAGTGATCAGACGATTTTTGGCTCCGGAGATTCGTCTTAATACGGTACTAGGGTTGTAGATCTGGTCGTCTAGGTCTAGGGTTTTGACGATCGATTTGATCAAAGACTTACTATCTGTTGCATCATAGATACTGAAGTTTGGCGGATAGCCTAGCTTGGCTGCCTCGGCCCGCAAAATTTTGGTAAAAATGCTATGAAAGGTACCGAGCCATACGTTCCTGGCAGCATGTCCCGCCATTTTCTCGAGACGTTGACGCATCTCATAGGCAGCTTTGTTAGTAAAAGTCAGGGCAAGGATCTGGGAGGGATCCACGGCTTGGGCTTGGAGTAAATAAGCGATCCGGTAGGTGAGCACCTTGGTCTTGCCAGCTCCGGCTCCGGCAATGATCATACAAGCACCTGCTGTATGGATGACAGCTTCTCGCTGTACTTCATTGAGCTGTTCTAGATAAGCTGGCATGTGTGGATCCTTTGGCTATTGGATGGTTGGTTTAGTGGCTTGGCTCAGGGGCCGACTGAATCCTCCCCTAGGCTTAGCGGGCATGGAGCAAAAGACTTGTATTTGAAGACCAATCTAGCGTCCTCCACACAACTAACCAAAGCAGCAAATTTAATAAACTCCCGGGGCCGGGGCTGTATACACCGCTAGTGGCTGCGCTTAGTGGCAAGTTTCCTACTTGTTATAAGCCTCGTGCTGCGGCCCACCTCCTTATTGGGAAGTATCTGAGAGATGACACAATTCATAAGCGCTCAGCCCAGCCTAGCTGCAATAGCAGTGATCTAGTGCCTCGTAGGCTCGCTTGATGATTGGGCGCTCTGGCGATCGGGAGTCTATATTTTTTGGCTTCCTCTTGCGCTTAAAAAATATGGGAATTAGTTCTTCTGCTCCGCGCTGGGGCAACCTGGAGGATAGCTAAACCTTCCTCATACATACCTAGCGGCAAAAGTCGTTCTTGAGATCTAGCAACTTACTGAGTATGGTAGCTAGATCTGGAGGAGAAGCTACGAATTTATTGAGAAGCTAGACATAGCAGGCTGGCTTTTCTAGGAACTTGCTTTCTCCACCCTAGGGGCGTTTGTTTCTAGGATCTAGCAACTTACTGAGCTTGAAGGTTGTAGCTAAGAACTAAATTACGAGTTTGCTGGAAGATGATGCAAGAGGCCCCAGGCCTTGGGAGGAGTAGGTAGTAGTTCTGAAAGTCCTTGGCCGGAAGGTACAGGAGAGCGACGGGTATCTGGGAACTTACCGAGTATGCTGGCTGTACTTTGGAGGGAAGTTACAAACTTACTGGGCTTTGATGAACCGAATAGCTAAATGATGGCCTGATCTAAAGCCAAGCCCTTTTGCTCCTGATAAGAGTGCGGTCCAAACTTAGCTAGCTTTCTGTAAACACTTCCCATGCCATTCAGAGAAGCAGCTACGGCAGGGTGACTCCCCTAATAAAACCGCCTCAAACATCCCAAGAGTTCGTTTCACGTATGCGGAAGATTCTCGGTGGCTGCCTAATTTCCTATGAACACCGCCCACGTTGCTAAAAGAAACAACAAACTTTTTTCTCGCGTCAAAACATAATAAATTTCTCATGTTCCCAGCGCAAATGCTTTCCTTGCGCCAAGGGATAAGGACCGGAGCAAGCTTGCCGAAGGAGGTAGCCTTGGGTTGGTATCTTAAGCTAGTGAACTACCCTAGAAGCTGCCAGCTGGTGCGCTTATTAACGATAGCAGGGATGGGCTATCCAGCTCACTTGGCCAGAGAGCATTTACCTAGAGTATGCTTTTTTAGCATATTCCTAGACCCGGCGCAAAGCTTCGGCACAGCATAAGGTTGCATTGCAAAGGGAGGGATGCTATCTTTGCATCTACATGCAGCGCCATTACCTGGAGCTAAGAGAATATAGACTGATTTTTGAGCCTGCACCTAGCAGGAAATGCCGAAAAAATGGAATCCCTAAGCTACAAAACCCGATCTGCCAAGCAGCAGAGCTTCAACAAAGCATGGATGCTTGTCGATGCCAAAGGCCATGCCCTAGGCAGGCTGGCAAGCCAAGTAGCCATGATTATTCGGGGTAAAAATAAGCCTTATTTTACACCCCATGTAGACTGTGGTGACCATGTAGTCATCATCAATGCAGCCAAAATACACCTGACCGGCAAAAAATGGGACCAAAAACAATATGTATCACACACCGGCTATCCAGGCGGGCAAAGGGCTACCACGCCTAGCAAGCTCAAGAATAAGTTCCCCACACGTATTATAGAGCATGCCGTCAGAGGTATGCTGCCTAAAAATAAGCTAGGCCGTAGGTTATTTCATAACTTACACGTCTATGCAGGTCAGGAGCACAGCCATCCAGCCCAGCAACCGCAAGAAATAAAGCTAACCAGCTAGCGTATGGAGCTAATCAATGCTGTAGGTAGGAGAAAAGCATCGGTAGCTAGAATTTATCTTACTAGCGGCCAAGGTACTATCACTGTCAACAAAAGACCTCTAGAAGCTTACTTCCCCACCAGCACTATCCCCCTACTTGTCAAGCAGCCTCTAGATCAAGTAGCAGCAACCGATCAGTATGATATCCGCGTCAACGTAGCAGGCGGTGGCTTTAAAGGACAAGCAGAAGCTATCCAATTGGCTATTGCCCGGGCGTTGTGCAAGGTAGATCCTACGCGTCGGCCCGAGTTAAAAAAGCAGGGATTCCTAGCCAGGGATTCAAGGATAGTAGAGCGTAAAAAATACGGACGCAGAAAAGCTAGGAGAAGGTTCCAATTCAGCAAACGATAACCAGTCAAGCTATATCACTGTATGGTCTTGCCACAACAAAAAGATTTACTAGATGCGGGAGTCCACTTAGGACATTTGTCTAGAAGATGGCATCCTAACATGGCTCCTTTCATTTTCATGGAAAGGCATCGATTCCATCTTATTGACCTCAACAAAACATTACAGCAACTGCAAGCAGCAGCCCAGGCACTACAAGCGATCGCTCGTGTTGGCAAGAAAATTCTCTTCGTAGCCACAAAAAAACAGGCCAAAGTATTAATGATGCAGGAAGCACAGCGGCTAGGTATGCCTTATATAACCGAAAGATGGCTAGGCGGTACGCTAACGAACTTTGTTACGATTCGGCGGCTGATAAAGAAGATGACTTCCCTAGAACGCATGATGAAGAGCCCTACGTACAGAAATATGGCCAAAAAAGAGCAGCTTATGATGGCTAGAGAGCAGGATAAGCTGGCACGCATGCTCCAGGGTATTGCCGACCTCACTAGACTGCCTAGTGCACTTTTTGTAGTAGATATCAACAAAGAGCATATCGCTGTTCAAGAAGCTAATAAGCTAGGCATACCTGTCTTTGCGCTCGTGGATACCAATACAGACCCCAGACTCGTAGAATACCCCATCCCTGGCAATGATGATGCTACCCGCTCTATTAGCCTGCTAGTAAAGACCATTGGTAGCGCTATTGAAGCAGGGCTGGCCATGCGGGGCCAAGACAAGCAGGCAGCAACTACCGAGAAGGAAACAACAGCTACCTCAATAACAAATACCCCCCAAGTATCTAGCCCAACTGCCGCAGTACCACCAACCCAGGAAGTTCCTAAACCATCAGCCAACCCTGCTAGAACTTCTCACCAAGTATCCACGAGCGTGAGGCCGGCCGTGCCAGCAGTTAAAAAAGAATCAGCATCCGATCATCCGCTACCTAGTCAAACAGCAAGCAGCACTCCTACCCAAGCTGTAGCAGAAGTATCTCGAAAAAACCTTTAACAGCAGCCCAGACAAAAGCAGGTGCCCCCCAATCACAAAAGGAACAGGGCTGCCAAAGACACCAAGCATGCCTCTCAGCAGCCTCCTGAGCCAGCAGAGAGGCCAACCAAACGCAATCGCATACAGGCAGCACCAGGCCATTAAACTAACAGCCAGAACATCCATGACCATCACAGTACAAGACATCAAAAAGCTCAGGCAACGCACAGGCGCGGGCATGATGGCCTGTCAGCAGGCTCTGATAGAAGCCGAGGGCGATTTTGATAAGGCTATCGAACTGCTTAGAAAAAAAGGACAGAAAGTAGCAGCTGACCGAGCTAGTAAGGCTACTACCGAAGGACTGGTGCTAGCCGAAACCGATATAACAGCTCGCTATGGCGTCATCATCGCCCTTGGCTGTGAGACAGACTTTGTGGCTAACAACGAAACTTTCAGAGAACTAGCGCAAAATATTGTAGCTGCTGCTTTAGTACATAAACCCACTAGCCTAGAAGCCCTAGTACACCTAGAAGTAGCAGGCCGTACCTGCCAAGAGCAGATCACATCCCTCATAGGCAAGATGGGCGAAAACATAACACTAAGCGCCTATGATACCCTCAGTAGCCAAATAGTAGTACCTTACGTACATCTAGGCAGTAAGCTAGGTGTGCTCGTAGCACTCCAGGGAGCACAAGGTGCTTCCGTGGTAGAAGCGGGCAAAAATATAGCCATGCAGGTCGCTGCCATGAATCCCATAGCTATCGATAAAGGCGGCGTAGATCCGGCAATCGCTGCGCAAGAGCTGGCCATCGCCAGAGAGCAAGCTAGCCAGACAGCCAAACCGCCTGCCATACTAGAAAAAATTGCTCAAGACAAGCTCCAGAAGTTCTACAAAGACGCTACCCTCCTTAGCCAGCCCTTTATCAAAGACAACACGCTAACCGTAGCCCAGTACCTAACCAAGGTAGCTCCTACCCTTACTATAACTAGCTTTAAGCGCATAGTGGTAGGGAGCTAAGCAGGTAAAGCGCTCATGCAAGCACTTTGCTGGCACCTAGTCAGGACCTACGACTAGGTTCGGTTCAAGGGAATGCACATATTTCCTCGCACCTGACAGGAACTATTGCAGCCTGTATGCTATTTTGGCCCCTTCCGCTACCGTGTGCTGCCTGCTACGTTACATGTGACCAAGCTATGCACAAGAAGCCGAAACCTTTATACCAGGGTAACGAGCCGAAGGGGCGGGGTGAGAATAAGATCGAGGGAATGGGAGTCTCTAAGAAGTTCATACGCTAATAAACTCTATATTGGACCAGATTGTACTAGACAATATTTAATCTTACAACAGTATAATTTAGGTTACTTTTTTGTTAGTTAATTCTTCACTGCCAGATCCCTCCTTATAAAACATCAACTCATTGTTTTTTTCTAAAGCTAAGCTCTTGCTATCTATAAGCGTCTTGAGGGGTGTTTTTCCATAATAGTATTTCCCACCCTGCACTCGTTCTCCATTATAATAGCTCAACCAGGCATCTAAATCTCCTTGGAGCTCCTCCAGGTTCGTGTAAAGCTTCTTCCGCATTGCAATGTCAAAGAACCCCTCCTTCATCGTCTTGTTAAATCGCTCACACACCCCATTGCTCTGAGGAGAATATGCTTTAGTAGTTGTATGGATAATCCCTTCAACAGAGAGAAACAACTCATAGGCATGATGCTCTAACTTCCCTTTGTATTCACTGCCACGATCAGTCAGTATCCTCAGCAAGGGTACTTCTTGCTCCTGGAAACAAGGTAATACCCGATCATTGAGCAGGTCTGCACTAGTCAGGGCCGTCTTCTCTTGGTATAACTTGGTGGTAGCTAGCCTGCTGTAGCTATCTATAAATACCGGACCATAGATCTTGCCGATCCCCTTAAAGTTACCTACATAGTAGGTAGCTTGACAACCCAGATAACCAGGATGAGCTGTATCTATCTCCCCATGAGCTCCCTTGGTGGCTTGCTGCTCTTCCAAGAATCCTAATTGCCGCTCTGTCAGGACCAGGCCATCCTGAGCCATTTTAGCCTCTAGAGCAGCCATTCGTGAAGTTGATAACTGTAAGATAAATTACAACCACTACAGTGTTTGATCGATGCTTGACTATCGGTGATGGGAGAGCTCTATGGCAAAGCTAGTGAAATTATTGCCAGAGTAGTGGGGACGCTATACGCCGTTTGCATGATTAGCCTGGAGCTATTTGTCTTGGTTCGTCTTTGTGAGCCGCTTTTTGGTATTCATTCTGTTTATGGGATAGTCATTGGAGGGATTATACTAGCTCTATATACAACCTATGGAGGGATCAGATCAGTTGCACTGGCATTACCTCTCTACAGCAGTCTTTGGCCAGGAGGCGGCATCAGCGGTAGATACAGTAACGCACTTGCAGAGCTTGTAGGGCAGATTTTCAAAATCAAACTATCGGCTCAGGAGAAGCTAAGCAGGCTGGAGCGCAGGGGCAACACACGTGGTCTGTATGTGAAGCTGGCAGACCGGATGCATAACATGCGCACGATCAGTGGCCACCGTACGCTGTCCAAGCAGCAGCGAGTAGCCGAGGAGACGGCGCAGCTATATGTACCGCTGGCAGAGCGGCTGAGGCTACACGAGGCGGCTCAGGAGCTGAAAAGTAGGTGTGCGCAAGTGCTGAGTAGGGGGCCTCGTTAGCATTGTATTTCCCTTTACTTGTGTAGCGAATTAGTTACTTTAGTGAAAAGAAAAAAGACTCTTTTCAACGTTATAAATTATGAATGCTCTCAGCACAGATCACCTAATAGTTTATACCTTTCTAGCAATTACCCTGATAGTGGGCCTCTGGGCAGGTAGAGGAATTAAGGATATCCGAGAGTATGCCATTGCCAATAAGCAGTTTGGAACGGGTGCGCTTACGCTTACATTGATAGCAACCTACATAGGAGGTTGGCATTTATTTGGCTTTCCGAGTGATGTATTTGCTGATGGACTTATTTATATCATACCAGATGTAGGGTGTGCTGTCATTGTCTGCTTATTGTTTATTGCCTGGTTCATTGCTCCCAAAGTAGTGTATTTCAAGGGCTGTCTAACTATGGGCGACCTTATGAATACATTTTATGGACAGTATGGACAAGTGATTACCGGGTACCTAGGGTTGATTTATAACACCACAGCTGTCAGTGTACAGATATTCTTTCTAAGTTATGTTTGTGGACTTCTAGGCATTAACAGCGACTGGGGACTTAGCTTGGCTGCCTTGGTATTAGCCATGTATACCGCCAAAGGGGGTATACGAGCTGTTACTGCTACAGATATTCTTCAGTTTACCGCCATCGTTGCGGCAATACCGCTACTGGCCCATCTGATGACTTACCAAGCAGGGGGCATGCGGGCACTGCTCAATAGCGTACCCCAAGAAAAATTACAGCTTTTTGGACAGGATAAGACAGGAGCTTTCAGTGCTGGCTATTACACTTTACCTATAGCGACACTATGGTACCTCTTTCCTGGGTTTCCCCTTAGTTTCCCTTTTATCCAGAGGATGCTCATGGCGCGAGACCAGCGACAGAGCGTTAATATGTACTATTTGAGCCTAGCTTTTCTTATCCCTTTCTTTCTGTTGCTGATCCTCATCGGCCTGGCTGCACTCGTTGTATACCCTCAGATTAACTCCCAAGACGTCCTGCCCCATATCGTTAGTCACCTTCCTGTAGGGCTCAAGGGGCTGGTGTGGACAGCCTTACTGGCTGTCATTATGTCTACTACTGACTCATTCTTGCATGCTGCTGGCGTTTCACTCACCCATGATCTCATCAAGCCTCTCTTGAAGCAAAGAGGAATAGCTATTGATGAGCTCAAAGTAGTTCAGTATGCAACATTTCTGATAGCCTGCCTAGCCATTGTAGTAGTCTTAGCCGTTAGGGACATCTTTAAGATAGCTATGTATGGGATGGATCTGGCTGCCTTGCTTTTTACTATTCCTTTGATGGCGGGTATTATGGGCCTCAAGACTGAGGCTAGGTCTTTTCTTACTTCGTTGTTGGCTACGCTCACTGCCTTTACGATCACTAAACTATATCTGGGCGAAGAGCTAGTCATACCTATCTGTATCCTAGTCAATGCAGTCAGTTTCTTTGGCACCCACTACCTTCTGAACCAAGGCTTCGCAGTAGTCACGCGATCGGGAGGTCAGCAAGAAAGCTATGTATGGCATCCCAGCTGGGAAGAATCGAGCAAAAAAATTGCCGGCCTGCTGCCTAAGCCGCAAAAGCTTCTGCACTACTCCCAAAATCGGGTAGCCAAGTATGGGGCCAATCCCACCCTGTTCGCGCTTTTTGTAACAATCGGTTACATGGTGCCTTTACTGATGCATAGCTATGCAGCCCCCGCTGCTTATAACTGGTTATTGGGTATCAGGGGTGTTGGCACACTGCTCTGTGTGGGGTTACTACTCAAGTCCCAGTGGCCCTCTTGGCTGCTTCCCTACTTCTCTACCTACTATCACTTTAGCCTACTCTATTGCTTGCCCTTTGTTACTACATTCCTATTTCTCCTAGAGGGGGGCAGCATAGAGTGGCTACTCAATGTATCTCTCGCTATTATACTCCTTATCGTACTGGCAGACTGGGCTACGTTTGTATGGCTATCAACCTTTGGGGTAGCCTTGGCGATGGGGTTGTACAGACTAGGAATAGGGCCATTAGCCATGCGCCTGGATTTAGATACAACCTATACACTGGCATATGCTATCACCTTTTCTACCCTCATTGGCCTGCTCTTTGCCCGCAGGAGGCAGCAAAGAGCTGAGCAGCAGCATAGAACGCTGCAAGCTCGGGAGCAAGCAAGTCAGGCCCAACTCTCCCAGAGTGCTGCCCTACAGGCCAAAACCTTGAAGGCCCTCGAGGAAGCCAGCACGCAGAAGCTCCTGCAGGTAGTTAGGAGCCTGCAAACCTTGCCTGCTCGTGGAGAAGCCACGGATAGACTCCAAGCGACCATCACCACACTCGTACCTATAGCCTTCCAGCTGCAAGGCATCAATATCAAAGCCACAGACTACTTACGGCTACAGAGCAAGCCGATAGTCATCGACCAGTGGCTGAAAGAGTTGCGTGACCAGTTTCGTGAGTACAACATAGGGCAAAGCATCCGTTTTATC
>JBCCGO010000027.1:0-10191 GCA_039029235.1 Bacteroidota bacterium
ACGTCCCGCCGATGGGGTGGCCAAAATGTCCTAAAAGTGTACACTCTCCTCCAAGGGAGCATCCTTCCATCCTCCCCCGCTCCTGCCCCTCCCTCCTCGGCCTGGGGGCCACCTCGAGAGGGCCCCCCAGACCTTCCCTGCGCACGCCTAACTTCCCCCAAAGAACAGGCCGATCCTCCCAACTTCTCTTTCAGATACTCAGCTGTATAGTTATCCTGTAGCTGCACCATTTGCTCAGGCGTGCCACTAAACACCACCTCCCCTCCCCTTTCGCCCCCTCCAGGCCCTAAGTCTATAATCCAGTCTGCACACTTGATCAGCTCCACATTGTGTTCGATGACCAAAGCACTATTGCCTGCATCCACCAAAGCATTGATCGACCGAAGTAACTTGCCAATATCGTGGATATGCAGCCCCGTGGTAGGCTCGTCAAAAATGAACAGCGTGTGCTTATGCTCCCCCCCCTTGCCCAAGTAAGCAGCAAGCTTGACACGCTGCGCCTCCCCGCCACTGAGCGAATTAGAAGACTGCCCTAGCCGCATATAGCCCAAGCCTACCGCTTGGAGAGGCCGCAGCTTGCCGAGGATGGCAGGTTGCTCCTCAAAAAAACCCAAAGCCTCATCCACCGTCATGGCCAGTATATCCGCTACATGCCGGCCCCTATACGTTATCTCCAGCGTTTCCTCCTTAAAACGTTTGCCCCCGCACTGCTCACACGTCAACGAGATATCCGCCATAAACTGCATGGCTATCCGAGTTTCCCCCTCGCCCTCGCATGCCTCGCACCTACCGCCCACTATATTAAAAGAGAAATGGCTAGGCTGGTACCCCCGCTGTATCGCCAAAGGCTGGGCTGCCAATAACTGCCTGATGCCATCATAGGCCTTGACATACGTAATGGGATTAGAGCGTGAAGACCTGCCAATAGGATTTTGATCTACAAACACCAAGTGCTGCACCTGCTTAAAGTCACCTGCCAGCCCATCGTATTTGCCTGGCGTCTCTGCTGTTATGCCCAGCTGGTTAGCGAGTGCCGGATAGATAATCTTGCTCACTAGGGTAGACTTGCCAGAACCACTGACCCCAGTTACGGCCGTCAGTAACCCCAGTGGGATCTGGACATCTATGTTCTTGAGATTATGCTCCCTAGCCCCCCGGATGGTGAGCGTATCGCGCACCTCCCGTCTCTGTGCTGGTAGCGGTATTTTGGCCAGTCCACGGAAGTAGTGTGCCGTATAGCCCTGGCTAGCCCGTTGCAGCGCCGCCCAATCCCCCTGAAAAACCAACTTCCCCCCGCCCGAACCTGCCTCAGGACCTATGTCAATGAGCTGGTCCGCTGCCCGCATCATAGCCTCATCGTGCTCTACTACAATGACCGTATTGCCCCGCTTCTTCAACGAAACCAAGATGTCTACCAGCCTGTGGGTATCCCTGGGATGCAGCCCGATGGTAGGCTCGTCCAAAATGTACATAGTACCTACCAGCGTACTGCCCAGTGCCGTAGCCAGCTTGATTCGCTGATACTCCCCCCCAGATAAAGTAGCAGTCAGCCGATTGAGCGCCAAATAGCCCAAGCCTACCTGCACTACGTAATGGAGTCTACTCCGGATTTCTGTCAAGAGCCGTTCTGCCAGCCGCTGCTCATGACTACGCAGCACCAGCCGGTCAAAAAACTCCGCCAGCTCCTCTATAGGCTTTAACAACAGCGTTGCGATCGATTGCCCCCCTACCCTTACATAAGTAGCATCCTTCCGGATTCTCGCTCCTCCGCAGTCTGGGCAGGTAGTCTTGCCCCTGTAGCGAGACAGCAATACCCTATACTGAACCTTGTGGGCCTGGGCCGCTAGGCGATCGAAAAAAGCATGTAGCCCGCTGAAATCTTCTCGACCAGTCCATACAAGCTGCTTTTGTGCTGGAGTTAAGTCCTGATAAGGCCTATGGATAGGAAAGTCCCAGGCATCGCCATGCGCCAGCAGCGGCGCTAGCCAAGGCCGCATAGCCCCGCTCCTCCAAGGCAATATAGCCCCCTCGTCAATAGCAAGGGCCGTATCAGGAATTACCTTGTCTGGGTCAATACCCAATACTTTGCCAAAGCCATCACACGTTTTACAAGCCCCGTAGGGGCCATTAAAGTTGAAAAAATCTACCGACGGTAGCTCAAATACCATGCCATCCCGCTCAAACCGGTCAGAAAAGGTTTCCCTACCCTTCCCCACTATCTCCACTAAACAAGTACCATGCCCCTCAAAAAAAGCTGTCTGTATAGAATCAGCCAGCCTGTGCCGCTGCTCCTGCACCATCCTATCCACCGCCAAACGATCGATAAGCACCTCCACCGGCTGCTGCAGATCTATCGAGCCCTGCCCCTGAATAACGTCCTCTATAAACCATACTTGGCCACCCTGCATGACCCTCGTAAACCCCTTGCCCAGCGTTACCTTTAGCCGCTCTAGCAGCCCCTCCCCCTCGCCAAGCTCTAAAGAGTAGAGAATCATCACCTTAGTGCCCTCCCCATAGCTGTAGACGTAGTCTACTACATCAGTCACACTATCCCTCTTCACCGGTTGCCCACTGACCGGCGAGTACGTAACCCCAATCCTAGCGTAGAGCAGCTTCAGGTAGTCATAGATCTCCGTAGCCGTCCCCACCGTTGAGCGTGGATTGCTCGTATGCGCCTTTTGCTCTATAGCAATGGCCGGCGATACCCCCCGGATATAGTCCACAGCTGGCTTTTCCATCCTGCCCAGAAACTGCCGTGCATACGTACTCAGGCTCTCCACGTACATACGCTGCCCCTCGGCAAAAAGAGTATCAAAAGCCAGCGAAGACTTGCCTGACCCCGAAAGTCCTGTGATGACTACCAGCTGGTTGCGCGGAATAGCTACACTCAGGTTCTGGAGGTTGTTGACCCGCGCTCCCTTGACAATGATGTAAGAGCTGGCCGATAGACTATCCAGCTCTTGCGTGTAAACAGATTGATGTATCATACTTGTCACCCATGAAAGTTGTAATTTAGGTGAAATCGTAAAACTCTCCTAAATTGCAACCAAGACCAGCATCATTACCCTGCACAGCCGAACAGTATGCCACCTACACACTCCCCAGCGACGCTCGAGAACCTCCTCTTCCTAGACATAGAGACCGTCTCTTGCGTAGCCAGCTACCAAGAGCTTAGTGAACCACTCAAACGTTTTTGGGATAAAAAAGCAGCCACCTTAGGAGCGACAGAGCCCCAGCAAGTCAGTAAACTCTTCTTCGAGCGGGCAGCCATCTACGCAGAGTTTGGTAAAATCATTACCATCGGGCTGGGCTACATTACGTTTAGTAGTGACCAGGAGCCTAGACTGCGCGTCAAATGCTTGAGTAATCACGATGAAAAAGCCCTGCTCCATGACTTTTGCGAGATGCTATCGACCAAGTTCCAGCAAGACGCTCTCTGCCTCTGCGCGCACAATGGCAAAGAGTTTGACTTCCCCTACCTGTGCAGGCGCATGCTGGTACAAGGCATTCCACTCCCTCAGGTGCTCGATACCACCGGGAAAAAGCCTTGGGAAGTGAAACACCTAGATACAATGGAGATGTGGAAATTTGGCGATCGGAAAAACTTCTCCTCACTCGACTTATTGGCCACACTATTCGGCATCCCATCCAGCAAAGGAGAGATGGATGGGAGCCAGGTAAATCATTGCTACTATATCGATGAAGACCTCAATAAGATCGCGGCCTATTGTATGCAAGACATAGTGACCACCGTACAAGTCTTTCGCAAGCTCAGCTCCCAGGCGTATATTCAGCCAGCACACATTACCTTTATCTAGCGTGCAGCAGGGCGTCCCCATTGCACTTCTTTATTTTTTTCCCGAGCTTAGCATTTTACTACACCAGGGCAGCTCCTTTGTAGGGTATAGCCTTTCTTATGACGAATGCAGCAAAACCTATGGATGGGTTAGCATCCTATCAATTGTAAAAATGGATAGTAAACACCTCATTGAGACCTTTGCAGAGTTTGCTAGGTCCAGAAACATTGACCGTACTACGGTCGTCGAAATTCTAGAGGAAGTCTTTAGAGCCATGATCCGTAAGAAATTTGGCACAGACGATAACTTCGATATTATCATCAACCTAGACCAGGGCGACTTGCAGCTATGGCATTCCAGAGAAATTGTAGCCGATGATGCCGAGGAGATCGGAGATAACAAGATCAGTCTGTCTGAGGCTAGAAAGATCGAAGCCGATTTTAACGTTGGCGAAGAAGTAGCCGAGGAGATTACCTTAGATAGCTTTGGGCGTAGATCAGTTATGACAGCTAGGCAAACCCTCGTCCAGCAAATAAGTGACCTAGAGAGAGATGCCCTCCACCACAAATATTCGCAACTCATAGGAGAGATGATCACCGTAGAGGCGCACCAAATAACCAGCCGAGAAGCAATCCTGCTCGATGACGAGAACAAAGAGTTATTCCTGCCCAGGTCAGAGCAGATCCCCAAAGACACCTTCAGAAAAGGAGACTACATCAAAGCCGTTGTGCAGCAAGTAGACTTACAAAAAAGCATCCCAAAAGTTGTTCTCTCCAGAACCTCTCCCATACTACTAGAGCGACTATTCGAGAGCGAGGTGCCAGAAATATCCGATGGAGCCATCACCATCAAAAAAATTGTTCGGGAGCCCGGAGAAAGAGCCAAAGTAGCCGTAGAAACCGCTGATGACCGGATAGACCCCATAGGAGCTTGTGTAGGAATGAAAGGCGCTAGAATTCACAGCATCGTAAAGGAGCTCCGGGGCGAAAACATCGACGTCATCAACTATACAGATAACCTAGACCTCTACATCGCCCGGTCACTAAGCCCTGCTAAAGTGAGCAGCATCCAACACAAGGGGGATCGAATATCCGTATACACCCATCCAGACCAAGTCTCCCTAGCTATTGGCAGAGGTGGTCGCAACATCAAACTAGCAAGCAACCTCATCGGTAAGGAGATAGACCTATTCAGAGAACCCGGTAGTCAAGGAGAAGCAGAAGACGTGAGCCTAGAAGAGCTCACTGATGGAGCAGCTGCCCCTCAGGAGATCGAAAAGCTCGAAGAATAGCACCGGCTACTCCCAGTAGCACTTTAGCCATGTCCTGCGAAAATCTGAAAAAATAGATTTAGAACAAGAGATTACAAATACGTTGTATAGAGCGCTAGCGCAAAAACGCCAAGAACAAGCACAACAATACCAGTAGCATACATAAATCCATGCCCGAAGTAAAACCCATGCGTCTCAGCCAAGTAGCCCGCAAGCTCAATGTAGGCACTGCTACTATCGTGGCCCACCTGGTAGCGCAAGGTTTTGAGATAGACAGTACGCCTAACACTAAAATCACGCCAGAGCAATACCACCTACTCGCTAAGACGTTTGCTGGCGCTGCTATGGTCAAAGAAGAGGTGCCTAAGCTGGTCATAAGCAGCAACCATGAGCAAAAGGAGACAGATACTATGCCAGTCTCGCAGCAGGAAGCCCCAGCTATAGCAAACCCGCCAAGACCTGAGCCAGCCCCAAAAGCAGCCAGCGTCCCTGGCACCTCCCGTGCAGAACCTACCAGTCCTAGCCAGCCAGTAGATGCTCCTACAGCACCTCCACAAACAGCTAGCCTTGCTGCGTCCAGTACCTCTCAGCAAGCGGCTCCAACCCATGCGCCAAGTCCCAAAGGACTGACCCTAGGCAAGATGGAGCTAGCCGAGACAAGTAGCAGGAAACCCAGCCCCGTAGCTTCTTCTGATTTAAGGCAGAAAAGAACCAAGAAGCCTACCGAGCGAGTCACCAGAAAAACAAGTTCACCAGCAAAAAAACGAACCACCAGACCCAGACCAGCCCCACACACCCTTTCAGAAAAAGCAGTACAAGAACAAGTCAAGAATACCCTAACTAAGCTAGACGAAGCCCAAAAAAGAGCAGCCAGTCGTACTAGATACCGCAAAGAAAAACGCCTAGCCCTAGCCAAGGTACGAGAAGGAGCGCTGCTACAAGCCCAAGAAGCTGCCAAGACACTACAAGTCACCGAATTTATTGCCGCGAGCGACCTAGCTTCGCTGATGGATGTTCCTGTCAACGAAGTACTCTCCACCTGTATGGCGCTAGGCATGACCATCTCCATCAACCAGCGGCTAGACGCCGAAGCCATTACCATCATTGCCGACGAGTTTGGCTATCAGGTAGCGTTTACCGATATCAAAGACCAAACCTTAGCAGAAGAAACACAAGACTCCCCTACAGAACTCGTTGAAAGAGCCCCCATCGTCACTATCATGGGCCATGTAGACCATGGGAAGACCACACTGCTCGACTACATCCAGAAAACGCAGGTTACCCAAGCAGAAGCAGGAGGCATCACACAGCATATTGGCGCCTATGACGTAGTTACTGAGCGTGGCAAACGCATTGCCTTTCTAGACACCCCAGGCCACGAAGCCTTTACAGCTATGCGAGCACGAGGAGCTAAACTCACTGACGTAGCCATCATCGTCGTAGCAGCTGACGATGGTGTAAGGCCACAGACCAAAGAAGCCATCAATCATGCCCAAATAGCAGGAGTGCCCCTAGTTTTTGCCATCAATAAAATCGATAAGCCCCAAGCCAATCCCGAGAAAGTCAAAGAAGAGCTAGCTAACCTTAACATCCTAGTAGAAGACTGGGGAGGAAAGCACCAAAGCCAAGCCATTGCTGCTACAGCAGGCCAAGGGGTCAATGAATTGCTCGAAAAAGTACTCTTTGAGGCCGAGCTCCTAGAGCTTAAAGCCAATCCTCATAAAAAAGCCCAGGGAACGGTTATCGAAGCCATGCTAGACCAAGGCAGAGGCTACCTCGCTACCTTCATGGTTCAGACGGGTACCCTGCTTGTAGGAGATACAGTGCTGGCCGGAGCCTATTATGGCAAAGTAAAAGCCATGTTCAATCACCAAGGGCACCCCTTACAAACCGCAGGACCCTCTATGCCTGTGCAGATGCTTGGGCTAGACGGAGCACCCCAGGCAGGAGATAATTTTATGGCCATGCCCTCCGATAAAGAAGCCCGAGCCATAGCTATCCAAAGACAACAGATCCTGCGAGAACAAGGCTTCAGGACCAAAAAACACATTACCCTAGACGAGATTGGTAGGCGGATAGCCCTCGGTACTTTTAAAGAGCTGAACATCCTGCTCAAAGGCGATGTCGATGGCTCTGTAGAAGCACTTGCCGACGCTCTGCTCAAACTGTCTACCGGAGAGATTCAAATCAATATTGTGCAGCAAGGCGTAGGAGCCATTTCTGAGTCTGACATCCTGCTAGCTGCAGCTACAGACGCCATTGTGATAGGCTTCCAGGTCAGACCCGCTCCCAATGCCCGAAAGCTCGCCGAAAAAGAAGCTATCGAGATTCGGCTCTACGACATTATCTATGAGGCTATTGACCACATCAAAGATGCTATCAAAGGCATGATAACCCCCAGTATTGAAAAGATAATCACAGGCAATGCCGTAGTCAGAGAAACTTTCAGGATATCCCGTGTAGGTACCGTGGCAGGTTGTCATATCACACATGGTTACCTAAAGAAAGGCAACCCCGTTCACCTTATTCGCGATGGCATCGTGACTTATACTGGGACTATCAAGCAAATCAAGCGCTTTAAAGAAGAAGTCCAACAAGTAAAAGTTGGGATAGCGTGTGGGATTAGCATTGAGAACTTTAATGACATCAAGGTAGAGGACATCATAGAAGGTTTTGAAGAAAGGACGGTAGCCAAGCGCCCTGGAGAAGACCTAGCAAGAACCGCCCCCGGACCTGGTGCCCCGAAGAAAGGTTCTACATGATCCCTAGGCAAGCCTTAACTACTTTCATCTCCTCCTTATCATCCATCATCACCGTTAGCTTATCTCCAGGCTCAATCTCCGTGTCGCCCTGTGGTGTTAGGTAAGCTTGCTTCCTTTTAAGCAGCACTATCAGCACCCCCTTAGGAAAGCCTATCTCTACAATCTTTTTACTCCCTGCTATAGAATCTTGAGGTACTAGCAGCTCAAAAATTTTACTCCTCACCGGCTCTGCTAGGATCATAGGAAGAGACTTCTGGCTAGGACTTGCCTCTTCTAGTCGGAGCCATTTAGCCAGAGAATAGAGTGTAGTTCCTTGCAGTAGCACAGAGGTAAATACGATAAAAAATACAATGTGGAAGATAGTATCAGCCTTGTCCACACCCACTAGCAAAGGATGAATGGCAAATATGATAGGTACTGCCCCCCTGAGTCCTACCCAGGAAAGAAACACCTTGGCATTGAAAGTGACTTTATTAAAAGCCAGCGAGAGAAACACGCTGATAGGCCGTGCTACCAGCATTACAAAGCCCGATACCAGGACCCCGATACCCGCTATAGGTATAAGCTTGTGCGGCTCAACGAGCAAGCCCAATACAATGAACATGACCGCTTGCATGAGCCAGGCTATACCGTCATAAAACCGAATCAAACCTTTCTTGTGAATAAAATTTCGACTACCCAACACAATGCCTGCTATGTATACAGCCAGGAAACCACTACCATGAAGAGCATTGGTAGTTGCGTAGGTAAACAAAATGATCGATAGCGTCAGTCCTGGATATAAGGCCTCATAAGCTAGCTGCACTTTATTGACTACCAACAGCATCAACTGCCCCATAGCCAGACCCAAGATACCCCCGATAAGCATCTCTTGAAAAAAACGAGGTATGGCAGCCAGTAGGCTCATGTCCGAGCTAGTACTGAGTAGGTCAGTAAAAAAAATCATCAAGAAGTAAGCCATGGCATCGTTACTGCCCGACTCTAACTCTAGGGTAGGGGCTAAGTTAGCCTTGAGGTTCAGGTTCCTAAAACGAAGAATAGAAAACACAGCTGCAGCATCCGTAGAAGATACAATAGCGCCCACCAGCAGTCCCTGTATCAGGCTAAACGCTGTTATCCAGTAGATAAAGTAACCAATGCTGACGGTCGTCACCAAGACCCCTACGGTAGATAGGCTTACACCATGCCATATAATAGGACGTATGTGGCCATAGTCTGTCTCCAGTCCTCCAGAAAAAAGAATCAAAGTGAGGGTTATCGTACCCAATATTTTGGCTATGTAAGGACTTTCAAACCTAATCCCTCCTAGACCATCAGAGCCAGCCAGCATGCCAATAGCTAGGAATATCAACAAGGTAGGAATCCCTAGCCGGGCCGAAAGCTTGCTAGCTAGTATGCTAATGAAGAGAAGGAACGATCCTACAATGAGTATGCCTTCTATTGTAAAGTTCATCGAGAGCGAGAGATTAGTAGATTACTGACAAAGATAGCCAGATAGTCCCCGCGAAACAAAACGTGGGCAGATTTTAGGGCCTATTGCAAAAATCAGTATCAACAAGCCTAGGACAGGTCAGCCTGATGGATACAGATTAACTAAGGAATATGAGCACTGCAGCCTAGGCTCCCCATAAGAATCATCGAGCATATGCGCAGGCACCTAGAGCTTTCAAGATGTGCTAAGAATCTTCTAGCTAAGTTAAGAAAATATCAATGCCTAAAAAGAGTAGCTACATCTCATAGAACCTGGGCAGAAGCAAGCCAGGCGTAAGCTAGCGGCCCTTATATCCAAGGCCAACCCAGGAGCGGCCATGGCGCCATTGGGATATTATAATTGATCCCGGGCTGTGTAAAAAGTCCTAAAAAGTCAAGAAAATCTCTTTTGATACTGGCTATAAAGGCTTCAGTACGCTATTTATAATAAGAAAAATGACTTTTTACACAGCCCCCGATCGTGGCTCAGCGTAAAAACTTCTCAGGAAGTAATAAAATCACCTAAGATCGGGTAACCAAGAAGAGCTAGCTAACGTCCAGATAACCCCAGGGGTAGGAGGCAGGGAGCAGTATGGAGCCCCTTTGTAGGAACCTTGTCTTGATAGCATTTATACTTAAATAGGTTAGCACTTTTATTAAAATTTGTCGGATTTGTCGGAAAAGTTTACTATCTTATCTTCTAGGAGCAACGGAAGCGAGTCAGTGACTATTTTTTCATAGCGTAGCCTAACGCCCTGAACCGTCCTCGAGCAAGGGCTCGAACTTAGGTAGAAGATTGGAAGATTGGGCGTGTTAATATTTTATTTATAGTTTGTAAAAAAGAAGGAATCAGTGGCTTAGCGCGCCCCTTGATCAATTTATCAACTCGTGA
>JBCCGO010000028.1:0-9759 GCA_039029235.1 Bacteroidota bacterium
CGACGGGGAGGTTTGGCACCTCGATGTCGGCTCGTCACATCCTGGGGCTGGAGAAGGTCCCAAGGGTTGGGCTGTTCGCCCATTAAAGTGGCACGCGAGCTGGGTTCAGAACGTCGTGAGACAGTTCGGTCCCTATCTGTTGTGGGCGTAAGAAGCTTGAGAGGAGCTGACCCTAGTACGAGAGGACCGGGTTGGATAAACCGCTGGTGTATCAGTTGTGACGTCAGTTGCATCGCTGAGTAGCCACGTTTACAAGCGATAAGTGCTGAAAGCATCTAAGCACGAAACGTACCTCAAGATGAGGCTTCTATAAGGGTGGTCATAGACGATGACCTTGATAGGTTGCAGGTGTAAAGTCAGTAATGGCAAAGCCGAGCAATACTAATTACCGAAATACTTCTTTTGGTAACCCCCGCTTTGCTTTTACATAATTAAATTTACTTGCTGCCAAAAATTTATTTTACTGTGCGCTACACTAGCTAGCACGGTAGCTACTAGATCCATTAATCTATAAGATTGAAAAATTAAGGTGACTAAAGCGTTGGGGTACACCTCTTCCCATTCCGAACAGAGCCGTTAAGCCCAGCAGCGCCGATGGTACTGCCCATAAGGCGGGAGAGTAGGTCGTCGCCATTTTAATTTATAAGCAATCACTTATGACTCATCCATCACTCATTCAGCAAACTCCAGTTTCGCTTCTTCTTGCCACCAGGCAATAGCACCCTATGTGTTACTCATCACCCTCCTGTGCTTCAGTACTCAGTTTGCTTGGGCTCGCGAAAAAGACAAAGACCAATGCCCCAACCTAGCCAAAGAAATCGCAGACCATTATATCAAATCTTTTGCCAGCGAGTACGAGGAAGACGAACCTACAGTAGCCGAGACAGCTCAAAAAAACTGCCTATGAAATTCGCCCTCCTAAGCTAGATGCAGCTGTTATGTTTAAAGTGCTCTTTAATGCCATCTTAGTAAAGAGTAAAAACTTTGACCTCGTACAGCAGTACATGGAGCCTATCCTCAATGAGTATGCCTGGGATGACCTGAAGCTCTTGTATGGCACTCCGACTGATCCTGGTTATCACTTACTCTCACGCATCAACCGCACCACAACATCCCTAGGCAAAGCTATTCTGGCTACCTTGCTGATAACGCCTACCAGTGACCTGACGCTGCTCCGTCACCGGCAGAATATTATTCAAGCTTTTTTAGACCATACGCTAGGAGCAGCTAAGTTTAAAAATTGTTTACAGACTTATAAAAAAATTGAGCAAAATTTTATCTCTTTCTGGACTAATACTCAACCACTACCTGCTGTACAGAAGCACTCACTTTGGTTTTGGGAGCGAGCTTTTTTAAATTTTTTAACCACGGTGGCCCAAATTTTGTCCCCTTTTGTTAAGCTTGGAATTGCTTTTGCGTACTATGATCTGACTAAACAATCTCAATCTCCGTGGTATAGCTACATACCCTTCCTTAGGTCATTGTATGCCGGGGGTATAGCAACGCAAAAGATTTGGGAGATCGTGAAACACCGGCCGATGAGCGAACACAACGTAACTTCTGTATTTTTTGAATTAGCATCCGGTGGATTCTCTGAATCCTCTGCATTCTCTGGATTATCTAGTGTAAGGGAGTTTTTAGACAGAATTATAGGCGAAGATATGTTTTACTTCATTACGTGTTGGCAAAGAATCAAAGCTTGCCTGGCATATTCCTCCCAACTCCGTGATTTAGCTCTACGCATGGCCGATGTGCAAACTTTTATTGTCGTAGCCACACAAATAAGTGAGGCCATAGCCACCTTGCCAGCTTTAGAAGAGGTCTATGGGAAGCACTTGACTAGTATAAGACAGCTATTAGCCCAGTCTCAAGAGAATACCGAACTAAGAAAACTTATTCATTACCTGAAGCACCTCCCCCTCCAGCATTGGTCTCTTTTCTGGAATAATGAGAATAAGTTACTGGCCAGCGTAAGGCTTTTTATAGAGCACAAAGATGCCTTTAGTGATGCTATGTATGAGCTTGGCCAGCTAGATGCTTACCTATCACTAGCCACCCTGATGCAGGAAGCACAAGCCAATGATAGCAACCATGCTTATACCTTTGTCAAATTCCTAGACCGGAAGCAAAAGAGTACCCCTTACATCAAGATCGATCAGATGTGGAATCCCTTCCTCGATGCTAAGCAAGCAGTCGGCAATAGTATAGAGATGGATGGAGCACCTGGTGGCGTACGCAACATCATCTTGACAGGCCCCAATGCAGGTGGTAAGTCTACTTTCCTCACTAGCGTGGTCGGTACCCTTTTGCTAGCCCATGTAGCAGGTATAGGACCAGCCGAGGCTATCCAGCTCACCCCATTCAACAAAGATCAATACCTACATCGATGTTACCGATGACGTTGCCGCAGCCCAGTCGCTCTTCATGGCCGAAGTAACCCGTGCTCAAAAGCACGCCAACATTATCAAGGGACTAAAGCCCCAGGAGTTCAGCTTTACCATTTTTGATGAGCCCTTTTCTGGTACCAACCCGACCGAAGGAGCTGCCGCTGAATATAGTATCTTAGAATCGTTAGGTGCCTATTCCAATAGCCTTAGCATGGTTGCTGCGCACTACCCCACGGTGATGCTACTAGAAAAGCAAGCCCCAGACAAAGGATTTGCTAATTACAAGGTCTATATCACCCGCGACAGTGCTAGTAACAAAATCAACTACACCTACAAAGTCGTCCCTGGTAAATCTAACCAAGCTATCGCCATAGATACCTTAGAAGAGCAAGGATTTGATATGTCTATGCTTAAACGCGCCCGTGAGATTATTGCACATCCAGAACAGTATCAGGCGGACTGTAACGAAAACTGAAACTCTCCTTGCTAGCTCGGTATCCCAACCTTTCACCAAGTACCTACAACATAACTTGTGTACCAACGATGCTGATGTATGCTAGCTGTTCTTCCCTATAAGCGGGATAGCTTCAGCAGCAATCGCATTGCCCGAGTACGAACTTATGCTCAAGCCCCATTACACTACCCAACGGGTAGAAGCAGGCTGTGACGAAGTGGGTAGAGGCTGCTTAGCAGGTCCTGTAGTAGCTGCAGCCGTAATCCTACCTAGAGACTATCATCATCCACTGCTAAAGGATTCGAAACAGATAGCTCCTGCCCAGCGATTACTACTCAGCACCATTATTCGAGAAGTAGCCCTAGCCTGGGCCATCGGTCAGGCTAGCCCAGCCGAGATTGATAGGCTCAACATCCTCCATGCCTCCCACCTGGCCATGCACCGAGCTATTACCTTGCTCAAGCACGCTCCCGAGCTCCTACTCATTGATGGGAATCGCTTTAGGTCCTACAAAGGCATCCCCCACGTATGCATTGTCCAGGGCGATGCCCAGTTTAGCGCGATTGCTGCTGCCTCTGTCTTGGCCAAAACCCACCGAGATGCCTACATGCATACCCTAGCAGCACAATACCCTGGCTACCACTGGGACAAAAATGTTGGCTACCCCACACCAGCCCATCGCCATGCGATTCAGCAGCTGGGCATTACACTGCACCATCGCAAAACCTTTCGGCTAGCAGCCAGCAATCTTGCCAGCCCTACCAATCAGCCCCTTAACCATACACAAGGCCCACGCCCAACCAATGACACCCAAGCATCGTAAGAGAGCAGCAAGACCCTCGCCTAAGTAGCAAAGAGCTGGTTAGCAGCAGTGTACGTAAAGTAACCTTGGGAGCGTATCTAGCCAGCTTACTCATGCCCATCCTTTTTCTTCAGCAAAGCAAAAACAGCGTAGTTGATAATATCTTGGTAGTTGGCCTCCACGCCCTCAGAAGCCCACGTAGCTCCTGGATGATCTTCTATGCGCTTAATGCGTAATAGCTTCATCAGAATAATATCGATGATCGAGCTCAATCGCATAGCTCGCCACGCCTCGTCATAGTCATGGTTCTTAGCCTCCAGTAGCGCCAAGGTCTGTTTAGCTGCTTGGTCATAGCATGGCTGCAGGGTCTCATAGGGTATTTCTAAAGGTTCGTGTGGCGGTAGCGAAATCTGTATCAGTGCTATAATACCATAATTGACAATGCCGATTAGCTCCGTTTTGATACTATCTTGGACACACTGTTGTCCCTTTTCCTGAATAGAACGAATCCTCTGCGCCTTAATCATGATTTGGTCTGTGATAGCAGGCAAGCGCAAAATGCGCCAGGCGGTACCATAGTCCTCATTTTTCTGGCGAAAAACTTCTTGACAAGCTGCGATAACCTCGCCGTAAGATGATAAAGGGTACGGTTGCAAAACTAGTAAGCCAATGTTTGGCGTAAAGACAATCTACACACTTTCTAACGCAAAGCTAATGCAATACTTTCAAAGCACATCTCGTTTACCCCTCGCCAGGCTGCTAGCTCAAAAAGTAGCAGCGTAGAGAAGTACGACTACAAATTAATGGTGAGCTTGTTCTATTTTTAGCCCCAAAAAGAACGAGTCAGTTACGAGCACCATCTGAGTTTCCGCCCAGAATAAGTAGTGAATGCTGATATAGACGTATAGATGTAGGCACGATCGTTACTATGTACGCCTATCCTGATGCATCCGCTCCTTATGCTCCCATGCTAGCTTACCCAAGTTACCAAGCTTACTGAGAAACCCACACTTGAGCACACTATTTCACATAGCCTCCTTGCCCATCAGGGTTGTTGATGTCATAGATATCCTACTCGTTGGCCTGCTGATCCACCAGGTCCACAGGCTAGCCAGAGGTACTATAGCAGGCAAAATTTTTCTGGGCCTCCTATCGATCTACCTCATTTACTGGATAGCCAGGACTGCCCGAATGCAGCTGCTAGCCACCCTGCTTAGCCAATTTATGGGCGTGAGTACACTAGCAGTTGTCATACTATTCCAGTACGAGATCCGCAAGCTCCTCTCTTTGCTAGGCACAGCGCTTGCATTGGGCAGTAGGCAGTTACTTGCTAGCCATGTTTGGCCTAAGAAAAAGCACGAGTCAGCATCAAACATTACAGCCATTGTAGAAGCAGCAAGAACACTTGGAGAGCACAATACAGGGGCACTTATAGTACTCTCTAACTATGCTGACCTGGAGTTCTATACAGAATCAGGCGACTTGCTCGGTGGTGTCGTCTCTAAGCGACTACTCCTAGCTATATTTCATAAACAAAGCCCTTTACACGATGGGGCAGCGATCATCTACCAAGATAAAATCGTAGCTGTACGATGCATCTTGCCCGTTACAGAACAGCAGAAGCTGTCTACCCAGTTTGGCCTTAGACATAGAGCGGCCATGGGTATGTCAGAGTTGACAGATACGTTGGTACTAGTGGTCTCAGAAGAGACGAGCCAGATATCCGTAGCCCGGAGAGGAACGCTGCAGCATAACCTTTCGGCAAAAGCACTGAGGGCGGCGATTAATGACTACTTGCACAGATATTGACAAGTACGCCTCCAAGCAGGCACGATAGCCTCTCGGATAGCTCATTAGACGCATAAACATGCTTTTGATTACTGAGCCATCCCCATACACAAAGTCCGCCAAGAAACCAGTGCTACTTCAGCAGCCCCTTGCGCCGCAAGAGGATCTCTACAAACTTGGTTTCGTGCAAGCTGCTAAATATATTATGGGGGAGGTAAATGAGATGCGCTTTAGAGACCGACAGCAGAAAATAATTCTTCCCCCGTCTAGCCCGCTTTATCTGGTCCCAAGCAATAGGTATCCCTTGCTTAGCGCTGACCTGAGCTATAATCTGCCGACTAGTGATCTCATAAGTCAGGGGCTCAAAAATCAGTCGGTTTTCTTCTCGCTGCGTGATTCCGTAGAACTGAATAACCCAGAATAAAAAATACAATGCTAGGGCCACAGTAGCGCCGATGACAAACCAGAGTGTCTTGATAAAAAAAGTACCACTCATAATACCCAGTGCTATTAGAAACACCCACCATTGCTCGCGGATAACGTTCTCAAGTCCCGATCGAATATAGGTACCAGGCTGGAGCTTGTATTTTTGGGTTCGTACAACCATAAATCGTCGTTAAAAAGTAAAATGCCAGGTTACTACACAGCGTACCAGGCACAGAGGCTTGTGAGTACACCACGGATGCTCTCCAGCCCCGTTGTAGGGAAATGCTGAGTCGCTTTCGATGCTCTTACACAGTCTTGCATAGAAAAATCGCTAGTTTAAGCATTGACCGTAGCTCGCGAAGCCATCCGTAAAGTTAACCTTTTTAGCGATATTTAATAAAATTAATAACATACTTAGGTCCATTATCAGCAGCCACTATTGCTTGCTGCTGCGAGTAGCGAAAACCGTGCTCGCAGGATTCACATAGAGCCTACTCTCCGGTAACAAAACCAAGTTCTGTTATCGGTACCGTACAAGCTATTAATTAAGTGCGGCAGCAGCCGATCGCATCAAGTACCCAGTAAGCCATACTTGGTGGAGCCCAAAAGCAGGTCCTCCCCCTTCGGCGAATCAATGAGCACTGCGAACCTTACTGGCCAGTCTATGAGCAGTACATGAGCCTTTACCCGAGGAACAGGCCTCAGATCCTGCAAAGGGCCTAGTAGCCCCTACTGAGCTATCGGCTTTGTGCAAGGCGACAGGATCATACCTATGGTCTTACAAATATTCTTCGTGATGAAGCAAGGAGACAGAGAAAAAATTCGCTATACAGAGATCGATGTTATACGCGGCCTAGCTGTCCTAGGTATGGTAGGGTTTCATGCTGCTTTCATCGCACAATTTTTCTTTGGGATTATCTTATGCCCAGGATCATTTTTTTGGGAAGCAATACCTACGCTTGGGAATATCTTTTTTATCCTAGTTGGGCTGTCTTTATACATAGGTGCCTCACAAGGTAAATACCCTAGCTTGCTGCCAGTCATCCAGAAAAGCGGGCTCCTGCTAGTAGCAGGACTACTCATTACCTGTACCACTTACCTCGCTGACTTTGGGGAGAAAATATACTTTGGCGTACTACACTGCCTGGGGCTATCCACGCTCATTAGCTTCCCGCTATTGCTTCTTCCTAAGTACCTTATCCTAGTGAGTAGTATCCTGATCATCACGCTAGGCATGTATTACCGATACATACCCCACCCTTACTGTACTCCTAGCCTCTGCTGGTTGTATCCTTGCTTTTGCCCTACCTTAGATCCTATGCTCGACTACTATCCCCTGATACCGTCACTAGGATTTATGCTCATAGGTACCTTCCTAGGGAAGCAGTATTATCCACAAGGGAGGCGTACCGTTACACAAGCACGTTTAGCCAGCCATGTCTTTAGCGTGCGTGGATTGGCCCTGATAGGCAGACATTCCTTACTGATCTACTTACTACACGCGCCCATTATCTATGCCCTACTATATCTGATGAGCCAGGTGAGATTGTTTTAGCCTCGCATGCACAGGACAGCAAAAGTCCTACGCCCCCTTGCCAGGGACTTGGTACGTTATTAGCAAGCATAAATCGTAACTTTGCCAACCAGACTCACATACATGTATACTTTGCCAAATTTTACCACAGTCCCTGATCCCCAGCAGCCATACCAGCAAGGAGGCAATCCTTGTACCGCAACGGTCAGCTACTACCTATCCAACATTCAGCGCCACAGCCAGCTCAATGCATTTGTCCGTACCTATCCGGCAGAGGCCCGTGCCCGTGCCACAGCGCTCGACGAAAAGCTAAAAGCAGGCAAAGCAGGTAAGCTAGCTGGCTTAGTGGCAGGACTCAAAGACTTGATCTGCTACCAAGACCATCCTATCCAGGCCAGCAGCAAGATACTAGCCGGTTTTATCTCACAATTTAGTGCCACAGCTACCCAACGCCTCCTAGATGCAGATGCCATTATCATAGGACATCAAAACTGTGATGAGTTTGGTATGGGCTCTTCCAATGAAAACTCAGCCTGGGGGCCTGTACTACACCCTATTGATCCTACGAGAGTTCCAGGCGGTTCTTCTGGAGGCTCTGCTGCGGCCGTACAAGCCCGCATGTGTCAGGTATCCTTAGGCACAGATACAGGAGGCTCTGTAAGGCAGCCTGCTGCCTTCTGTGGTATCATAGGGCTCAAGCCTACCTATGCCAGAATCTCCCGGCATGGGCTGATTGCTTATGCCTCTTCTTTTGATACAATAGGCATCCTAGCTAACCATATCAGGGATTGTGCTGCTGTACTAGAAGTCATCGCAGGCCCAGACGACTTTGACAGTACAGTTGCTCGCCACCCTGTTCCCACTTATACAGCACACCTACATTGGGATCGGAAAGCCAAGATTGCTTATCTGCCCGAGACCCTGGCTTATGCAGGGCTGCAAGAAGAAATTCGGGCCCGCACGTGGGGCACCATTGACACCCTACGACAAGAAGGCCATCCAGTAGAGAAAGTAGACTTCCCCCTACTAGAATACGCTCTGCCTACCTACTACGTACTCACCAATGCAGAGGCGAGTGCCAACCTAGCTCGCTTTGATGGGGTACGGTATGGCTACAAGAGCCCTGCGGCCACCACCCTAGAGGAAATGTACAAAAAGACAAGATCAGAAGCGCTGGGCGAGGAAGTACAGCGAAGAATTCTGCTCGGAACCTTTGTCCTAAGCGACAGGCGCTACGAGGCCTGCTATGTAAAAGCCCAGCAAGTCAGGCGGCTGATTCAGCAACAGCTCGAGGCCATCTTATCAGCGTATGACTTTATCATCCTACCCACTACCCCCACCACAGCTTTTAAGCTAGGCAGCCATGTTCAAGACCCCATATCCCTGTACTGGGCAGACTTATATACCACACTCGCTTCTATAGCTGGCTTACCAGCCATTTCTATCCCAAATGGTGCTGACAGGAACAAGCTGCCCATAGGCTTACAAATTATTACCAAAGCCTTTGCAGAACCCCAACTACTCAGCTTCTCCCAATATTTGCTGCAGCTAACCAAACAAGGTCATGCCTAGTGTATGTAGTGCATAAGTCATATTTCCCCTCAAAGGCCTTATCATCGTCGCCAGAGGCACCGTATGGCTGTATCTGCCCCAGGAGAAGCACCAGGAAGCGTGTTGGCAATAGGAACACTAGATCAACGCACAAATGCGGCTGACCTCACCACCTCTTCCTTTTCCTCTGGACGAACAGATACACGGGCAGTAGCCCAAGGTGAAGCACTGCCAAAACAGCCAATCGACCCAGAGGCAGCTCAGCTCGGCTATTGCTTGCCTGCTGAGGCCGGCCACTTGGCCAATCAGACCCTGCTGCTAAGACCACTAGAGAGCACGTTTTTAGCTTACCTCTATTGCTCTCGCTTGCATACCCTGCTACCCTGCCTCGCCGTATATATCTTGTGCGATTGATCTTAATCACCCCTTCCTTTTCCTTGAGATTGTTTACTGCCAAAGTTACCAACTGCTCCAATTTGCATAGCGTAGCCTAGGATCATGAACAAGCCTTGAGCAAGGGCTTACACCCAGTGAGCAGCGCCAGCCCGCCAGGTGAGAACCTAGGCTCACCGAGAAGTTTTTCCCCTATCTTTGAGAGTAAAAATATAGCGCGCGTGAGCATGTATGCTAGCGTAACCTAGGAGCATGAGCTGCCCTCGAGAAAGGGCTCGCACTTAGCTAGGAGCGTTAGCTGATTAGGTTGGAACTTTAACAAGGTAAATTTAGCTTGTAGAAGAAACGCTTAGTGAAACCTTGTAACAACCCCCAAACCATTAGAGCGATGAATACTAGGGACGTTAAACTAACTAACTGCGAC
>JBCCGO010000029.1:0-9570 GCA_039029235.1 Bacteroidota bacterium
GTATGTGTACATGGTTAGTGGGTTATCAAGCGTTGTGTAGCATTGGGTTCTACAAAGCTAGCCTTCTTGGCTAGAGAAAAGCCAGCTTAGCTGTGGACTATTTCACAAGTGCATTGCAGTCTGGCGGTTGGCCTCTGGCGAAGCTACCCATGGTGAACTAAGTTTTTGATAGCAGAACTACGCATTTACTAGAATATGATGCAAGGGCCCCAGGAGTCTGCACCTTCTGGCCTCGCCGAGCACCCCCTTACAGCAGCCCCAGTGCGCGCAGGGGAGGTCTGGGGGCTCCCCACAAGGTGGCCCCCAGGCCGAGGAGGTAGGGGAGAAGTACTAAGCAAAGTCATTTTTAGGGGCTAGGAACTTACCCAGAAGATGGCGCAAGGAGGCACCTCTTACAGCAGCCCCAGTGCGCGTAGGGGAGGCCTGGGGGCTCCTCGCAAGGTGGCCCCCAAGCCGAGAAGGGAGGGGGAGAAGTACTAAGCAAAGCCATTTTTAGGGGCTAGAAGCTCGATACACATAATAGTTGTATTTAGTAGGAAGTTAAAAATAACTCCTACGATCGGTCCTTATCCTTTTTGCATACACACTTTTCGGGACACTACCTTTTGCTAACAAGGAGGTGATAGTGGGGGTAGGCAAGCAGTGGCTTACGCAGCTGAATGGTATGGGGGATGATTTTTCTCAATCTTCTCTATAAATGGCTATCTTTGTCAGTGGCCCATTGTTAGCAAGGCTGCTGCTCGTCTCTTCTGACAGGATGGTCCATCAAAGCCCACGCCATAGCCTCTTCTTCGCTCCAGCTTCCTGGAGGGTACTGCCTTGTCTCATCTTTTGGGCTGCCTAGTTAGTGGGGTATCATGTAGTTATCAACGATGAAAAATCAGCTTGCTCGTTCTTTCTCTCAGCTACTACTTTATATGCGCCCTTTTCGGGGGGAATATTTGGCAGCTATGTTCTATTCTTTTCTGAACAAGCTGTTTGATCTGATTCCGGAGATCTTATTGGGTATTGCTGTCAATACCGTTATCGAGCAGGAGCGCTCTTGGCTATCTTATTGGGGGGTTCAGGATCTTAGGTGGCAGCTGCTCTTGCTGGGGTTCTTAACGTTGGCAATTTATGGCTTGGAGTCGATCTTTGAGTATCTGGCTTCTACCAAATGGTGGCGACTGGCCCAGTTGGTGCAGCATAGTTTTCGGATGGAGGCTTTTAGCCATGTGCAGCAGAGTACCATGACTGCCTTTTCTAAGCAGAAGGTGGGTAATCTGCTGTCGATACTGAATGAGGATATTAACCAGCTGGAGCGTTTCTTAGAAGAGGGCGTGGATGAGATTATCGAGGTGTTGGCTACGAGTTTACTGGTAGGGGGTATTTTCTTCTTCCTGGCTCCTGCCGTAGCCTCGCTCGCTGCGCTCCCCATACCGCTCATTGTGTATGCGACTTTTTTGCTTCAGAACAGGCTAAGCCCACTCTACTTTACTATACGCCAAAAGGCTGGGTTGCTGAGTACGCAGCTAGCCAATAGCCTCCTGGGGATGGTTACTGTCAAGAGCTTGGTGGCTGAGAGGCTGGAAGAAGCGAAGGTCGCCGAAGCTAGCTGTGCCTATAAAGAGGCTAATTTTAAGGCGATCCGATTGGGTGCTTTGGCGGTGCCGCTGGTACGGCTATCTATTGTGTTTAGTTATCTGGTAACGCTGGTATATGGCGGAGTATTGGCCATAGAAAGGCGCCTGGATGTAGGGGCTTACAGTACGCTTATTTCTCTCTGTTCGCGCATGCTTTGGCCTTTTGCAGACTTGGCGGAGATCTCGACTAACTTTCAGCGGGTTATGGCTTCTACAGGACGGCTCTTGGATTTGTTTCGTCTTCCTGTTGAGGTGTCCCCTGCTGCTTCGGTTGCCTTGCGAGGGGAGATTACTTTCTCTGCAGTAGGTTTTGCTTATGATAAGCAGGCGCCCACGCTTCGCGGCCTTTCTTTTACGATCTCTCCAGGACAAACGGTGGCTTTTGTGGGGGCTACTGGTGCTGGCAAGACCACATTACTGCAGCTTTTGCTAGGGTTTTACTTCCCTACCCAAGGGGAGGTTTTCTTTGATGGCCAAGAGGTTCGTGCAGCGTCACTCGCAGCACTGAGAAGGCAGCTGGGCTTTGTGAGCCAAGAGCCTTTTCTCTTTGAGGGCACTATAGCGGCAAATATTAGCTATGCCTGCGCTACGGCTACGCGAGATCAGGTTATCCAGGCTGCCAAGCATGCGTCAGCGCATGAGTTTATCGTGCAACTTCCGCAGGGGTACGATACTTGGATCGGAGAGCGTGGGCAAGCGCTCTCTGGTGGCCAAAAGCAGCGTTTGGCTATTGCAAGGGCTATTGTACGTAATCCGGCTATTCTGATCTTAGATGAGGCTACTTCTGCCGTTGATAACGAGACAGAGCTGGCTATCCAAAAGTCTTTGGCTAGCATCAGTCAGGGGAGGACCATGATTCTCATTGCTCATCGCCTTTCTACTGTTAAGCAAGCGGACCAGATTTTTGTATTGAAGCGTGGTACAGTCGTAGAGCAGGGTACCCACGCAGAGCTACTGGAGCAAGATCGTCTCTATGCCAATCTCTGGAAGCTCCAGACAGGCGAACGCTTGACGAATGCTGAGCTCATTGCTGATTAATGTTGCTATTGCATTGTCTCTGTGTCGCTGGTAGATGATGCTACGGAGTCAGCAGCACTACTGAGGCAGCGTCGGTTTTATCTGCCCAGATACACCATCAGGACAGCGATATCGGCTGGCGAGACGCCACTGATCCTGGTAGCTTGCCCAATGGTAGCAGGCCTGATTTTTTGGAGCTTCTCGGCTCCTTCGGCAGCAAGTGCTTTGACTCGTCCATAGTCAAAGTCTGGGGGGATACGATGGTTTTCTAGCCGCTTGGCCTTGGCTACTAGCTCTTGTTCTTGCTGGATATAGGGCTCGTACTTGATTTGTATGACTGTCTGCTCTAAGATGTCTTGGCTATATTGTTGTAAGTACTTGGTCAGTTGGCTATCTAGGTGATGGAGAGAGCCGGTGGTTAGTGCTGGCCGTCTGAGTAGCTGGTATGCGGATTGTTTTTCTTTGATAGGGGCGGTGCCTAGGGCAGTGAGGTATTTATTGACTTGTTCTGGATGCAGCCTGGATGTGCTTAGGGTCTGTAGCAGCTGGGACACATGGGCTTGCTTGGCTTTTACGTTGGCTAGTCTTTGGTCTGATGCGAGTCCCAGCTGGTGTCCGAGTGGGGTTAACCGCAGATCTGCATTGTCCTGCCGAAGGAGGATTCTAAACTCAGCTCTTGACGTAAACATTCTATAGGGCTCATCAGTATGTTTGCTGACGAGGTCATCGACCAGGACGCCTATGTATGCATCAGATCTGCCCAGGACAAAGGGCTCGAGTGCGTGGATTTTTCGGTGTGCATTGATTCCTGCCACCAAGCCTTGGCAGGCTGCTTCTTCATAACCTGTGGTGCCATTGATCTGGCCTGCAAAGTATAGGTTGCTGATCAGCTTGGTTTCTAGGGTTTGTTGTAGCTGGGTAGCTGGGAAGTAGTCGTACTCGATGGCATAGCCCGGGCGAAGCATTTTGGCATTTTCAAAGCCTGGAATAGCTTTGAGGGCCTGATACTGCACTTTCTCGGGCAGGGAGGTAGAAAAGCCATTGACATAGATTTCTACTGTATGCCAGCCTTCTGGTTCTACAAAGATTTGGTGCCTATCGCGGGCTGCAAAACGGGTGATTTTATCTTCTATCGAGGGGCAGTACCGGGGGCCCTTTCCTTGAATACGATCCTGGAACATTGGGGATCTGCTAAAGCCGCGTTCTAGCAATTGGTGCACTGCGCTATTGGTATAGGTGATGTGACAGCTCTTCTGCTGCTGTATCGGCGTTGTAGTATTCAGAAAAGAAAACTTGCCTGGATGTTCATCCCCTGGCTGTTCTTCCATCTTGGCATAGTCTAGCGTTCTCCCATCTACACGGGGTGGGGTACCTGTCTTCATTCTTCCTGCCTCAAACCCCAGCGCCATTAACTGCTCTGTTAGGCCTGTAACAGCCTTTTCGCCAGTACGGCCTCCACCAAACTGTTGCTCGCCGATATGTATGGTCCCATTCAAGAAAGTACCATTGGTCAGTATTATTGTTTTGCCTAGGATCTCTAGGTCCATGCGTGTTTTTACTCCCACTACGTGTCCATCCTTGACGAGGATTTCTCGGACCATATCCTGCCAGAAGTCAATGCCTGGTATTTGCTCTAGTGCCAGGCGCCACGCTATTGCAAACTGTATCCGATCGTTTTGGGTTCTGGGGCTCCACACAGCAGGGCCTTTGGATTGATTCAGCATACGAAACTGAATCATAGACTTGTCAGCAATAACTCCAGATAGCCCTCCTAAGGCATCTATTTCACGGAGGATTTGCCCTTTAGCTATCCCCCCCATCGCAGGATTGCAAGACATCTGGCCTATGGTAGCCATGTTCATCGTCACTAGAAGTGTCCGAGAGCCTAGGCTAGCTGCTGCTGCTGCTGCCTCGCAGCCTGCATGGCCTCCGCCTACTACGATTACGTCATACTGGGGGAACATGTACGATGCTTGTCTTTAAATGGGCTTTATTGATCTGCTTGGTTCGGGGGTACTTTGTAAGATATGGGTGGTAACTATGGTCGGCTTCTATGGAAGTAGTAAGCTACAACTCGATAAGCAAGGCAAAGATGTGCTTGGTGTGCCAAGGTAACCGATCTCAGCGATAGGCTGGTGGATTTGTCAGGTCTTTTACTTGACATTCCTACCAGAGATCAATGCGGAACTCATAACGAAGTTAAGCAAGCAGGCAGAATGCTATGCTGCAAAGGCATGTTCCAGACAAGTGCTCCTTGGCCAATCTTATGGGAAGCTTGCAGAAGTGATCTTCCTAGCCACTACAAACCATATCGCCTTTCCTGAGAAGTCAGCCGCCAGGTCTGCTCACATCGTTTTAGCTCGGCTGCCTTATGAGGGTGGTCTGAAGGACTTGGGCTTTGCTTGCATGGAGCTGCCGGAGTTCGCCAAGCAATTCCATAAACTGAGCAACATTACGGAGCGGTGATATTGCTACCCTGCAGATGTTTCGAGAATAAAAACGGCGAGACGTTTGATACAACGGCAGAGCCCCAGGCTAAGCCTAGGGCTTTGGGGCACGGTGTCGATAGCCTAGCTAGGTTATGGGTTGTGCATTAGAATTTGAAGCCAGCTTCCATTAGCAAGCCCCCGGCATAACCCTTTTGACCGTCTACGTTGGTTTTGCGTCCCGCTGCGCCTTCAATACCGATGTGGAATTGATCTGTTGGGTGATAGGCAAGACTCAGAGAGCCATAGACTCCTTCTTTATAGTGATCCTTCTCCCTATACTGGTTCTTGATGATGGATAACCCACTGATAACCAGGGTTGATCGGCATTTTGAAGACCACCGATGTTCTAGCGCTAGGTGCGCACCGCCCGCATTGATGATATGGAGGTTGGTAGTATCGTCACTGTTAACTTGAACATAAGCTGTATTATCCTCATTTTTGAGGGAAGCTAGGTCTGCAATGTAGCCTCCTACTCCTCTCCCAATGACTCCCTGTAATTTTAAGGCAGTTTGCTTAGGAACTAATTGAATCTTGGTCCCTAGGAATATGCCACCACCTACTGATGGGAAAGGAGTCTTTCCAGTTTGCGTATCCTGGTATTGTATAGGACGCCCTAAGAGGCCTAGGCACATATGTCCTCGAGAGCTAGGATAGTTGCAGCGAAAGCTAACTACAAACGCTGGTTGGCGAGTGAACGGCTTCTTCCTTAGTCTAGCTTTGTGTTGCTTTATTTCCGCTTCCGAGGCTGCTGTTTCCGTTTCGTCGTCTTTTAGGCCTGCTAGTTTTTTTTCTGCTTTCTCCAGAAGGCCTTTGTATTTTTTGCTCAGCTCAAATATTGCTGCTTGCTCAAGACCAATGGCCCAGCTACAGTGGGGATTGATGCATTGCTTAAAGCTCAACTGGAGAGCTTCTCTCCCCACAGCACTATTAGGGCCGCCTCCTAGGGAACTAGGATTACTATCAGGATCTCCGAAATTACTGGCTTGCAAGCCCAGCACTCCGTTTTTAAACTCCGCACAGGCTTTCCCGAGTTTGGCTTCTTGCTGACTTATTGCAATCCTCACGGCCAGTTTTATTGGATCCTCTTCCCACCGTACGGTCTTCGCTAGGTCTACTGAAGCGCTAACATCTGTAAACGTAGCATCTATATTCTTATCTTTGTCGTCTTCAGCAGACGAAAGTTGAATCAAGGCTGGGATTAGGCTCCCTTTGTCTGGATGCTTCTTACTGTTGTAGGCTATCTTCATTTTTCCTGATCCAGACATTTTGAGCGCTTCCTCAGCTGCCTCTGTAGTTTCTGCTTGCTGTGCGTAGCTGGCTACGGCAAAAAGGCTACATGCTGGTATTAGTAATACTCCTAGATAATAAATTTTATTCCTGGCTTTCATAACTGTTTGTTTTAGATATGTTCGTGCTGCCAAGCTGTAGGCTGGCAACCCCGAATGTCGTGTGATATACCCTGCTAACTTTCATAATCATACAGCGAAATTACAGCGTAACTTCTAGTCTAATACAATAACCGGTTGCCACTGAGCTTAAAAAATTCAAGCAACGTCTTCTACCCTCCTGGTAGCTAGCCATGGCAGCTGGTCGTGGCTGTGCAGACAAAGGTAGCCTTATCATAGCAGCTATCAAAACGAAAGTCAATAAGCATGACTCAAAAAAGTAAGGGCTACCACGATGCTGGGTTTGCGCAATGGCCAAACCTGCCTATATTTGCAAGATAAAAATAATCAAGGATATGGCAAGAATTTGCGACATCACTGGGAAGCGTCCGCAGAGGGGTAATACAGTCTCTCACGCCCATAACAAAACCAAACGATGGTTCTACCCTAACCTGCAGCAGAAGAAATTTTACCTGCCTGAGCAAGATATTTGGCTTACCCTCAAGGTATCTACAGCTGTGCTCAGGACTATTAATAAAAAAGGAATTGGTACGGTGCTTAAGGAGGCCAACCAGCGAGGGGTACTAAGCGACAAGCTTAGTAAGCTGGCTATTCTTTAAACAACCGACCGGAGCTACAGAAGTATGGCAAAGCGAAAGGGCAACAGAATACAGGTGATCTTGGAGTGTACAGAGCACAGAAAGAGCGGCTTGGCAGGCATTTCTAGGTATACGACTGAGAAAAATAGAAAGAATACACCGAGCAGGCTCGTATGTAGGAAGTATAATCCGATTCTGAAGAGACATACGCCCCATAAGGAGATTAAGTAATAATCATGGCTAAAAAAGTAGTGGCTGCCCTCCAGAAAGCCGGGAGTAAAAACCTAGCTAAAATTATCAGGCCAGCCAGGTCACCTAAAACAGGTGCTTACACCTTTAGAGAGGTAATGGCACCGCTAGACCAGGCCAAAGAAATTTTAGCTCAGCGCATTGAGAAGTGATCACTAGCCTCGATACTTGTCCATTAGGATGAGCATATGCTGAGCATTTTTGCTATAATCTAGCTGGGAGTCATGCTTTGTGCGTTCTTGCCTCTCCCACCTAGAGGCTAGTGCGTAAGCTGGCTAGGATGCGGCGGGCGATAGCTAAGATGATGCCTGAGGCATTGCTAGAGGTGCGCCTGCTCGGATAGTACAGGGCCTCATGTCTTTAACTGAGGCTGCAGTTGTGATGGCACTGGCTATTACCCAGCGATGGCATAGCTAGGGGAGGTATTAATCGGTATCGTGAATAAATGGCAGGTACCTTATGCTAGTGTGGTAAGGCGTGCAGTAAGCAGGCCATCTTCTCTCTGGGGGAGTTTGTAAAATTCAAGTAAATAGCTCAGCTTTGCATAGGACCACGGATACACAGATTCTATTGGTTCATTAAAAACAAAACAATACAATACGGTAAAAATCATGGGAAATATTAGTATCGTCGTTTTGCTAATCAGCCTAGCAGTCAGCTTCGTACTGAGTAGAAAGATGGCGCGTTATGCCCAGACCGGACTCAGGTCAGGCCTAACAGGTGCTGAAGTAGCGGCTTGGATGCTACGTAAGCACGGCATCGAAGATGTGCAAGTTACTTGTACAGATGGTCACTTGACAGATCATTATAATCCACTCAACAAGACGGTCAACCTAAGCAATGCAGTATACCATCAGAAAAGCGCAGCTGCTGCGGCAGTGGCTGCACACGAGTGTGGCCATGCGGTACAACATGCACAAGGCTATGCCTTTTTACGGCTCCGCTCTGCCATGGTACCTGCGCTCTCGGTTACTTCGCGATATATGCCTTGGGTCATTCTGCTGGGGTTTCTGGTCGTAGAAATAACGTCCCTTCCCCTGAAGGTAGGCATAGGGTTATTCAGCCTGACTACCTTATTTGCTTTGGTCACCCTGCCTGTAGAGTTTGATGCTAGCAGCAGGGCGCTAGCCTGGATGAGCCGAGAAGGAGTCGTAACAAGTAAGGAGTATAGCATAGCCGAGGATGCACTCCGGTGGGCAGCCCTGACCTATGTGGTAGCAGCGTTAGGCTCTTTGGCAGAGCTGCTGCGCCTCATTACTATGCTGAACAATAGGAGGAGGACATAAATAGTGCTTCCGTACCAGGCTACCCAATGGATGCCAAGGCCATATCTGCTACAGGCCGTGCTAGTGCCCTCTTAACCACCCACTCGGCCTGTTTCCGTTAGTACCAAAATCTGCCTACCTCCATGAGTTAGAAGATTTTGCCAAGCAAACGTTGCGAGAAAAGCACTGCCTCTGCTACTGCGACGATTTTATCACCGTGGTCCCCCAACCAGGGCAGCTCAGCGCACTGATCCTATCCATGCAGACTTTTTCTTGCAAGAGCGGCTCCGACTAACGCCGCACCCCCAAAGATCATACTCAGATAGCCCAGGCAAGGCATGGATTACCTGAGGGGGCATTCTCTTCCTAAAGCACTGCCTCCTGCGAACACGTATCAAAAAACGCGTGCAAAGATGGCTCCAAAAGAAATTGTACGGATTACTTGAGTCAGCGCCTTGACCGAAGGCAGATGGACCTCTCTTTACTTACAGTCTCACCCAGGCATCTTAATCACACGCCAATACACTACCACCTTACGGAGGCCCTGATCCTTTTTCCATACACACTTTTTCGGGACACTACCTTTTAGCATAGCCCAGAACTACGAACAGACCGCAAGAAAACGCTTGTACTTTAGATAGCAGTGCCAGCCCACCAGGTGAGCACGTAGGCTTGCCGAGAAGTTCTATTGCTATATTTAGTTCGAAACTAATCTTGACTAGAAGCGCTGGCTTATTATTTTGTAACTTTAACGAAGTGAATTTAGCTTGCAGAAGAAATGATTAGTGCAACCTTGTAACAACCCCCCCCCAAGCTATTAGAACTAATGAGTACTAGGGACATCAAACGAATTAATTGCTATAGCCAAGGCCATCGAAGCGCGGCCAAGATATTATTTGCCGCATGGCTGCTTACGAGCTACAACCCAGACATCACGTTTGCTA
>JBCCGO010000030.1:0-9485 GCA_039029235.1 Bacteroidota bacterium
CATCAGCTCTGAAGGCTTCTAGCTCGCCTCTGTCTTCTGATATGCACTTTTGCAGGGTCGCTATATCTGTTTGGGTGATAGCTTCTGCTCTTGCCTTTGCCCCTTTAGCTTGCGCTAGCATTGATGCCTGGAGTTGGGCTAGGCCCTGGTGAGCTGGTTCTTCTAGCGCTGATACTTCTTCGTTATCCAGTGTGCCTTTATCCTTGGCACAGATGCTCAGCACGTGCTGGTACAAGATGGCTGTATCTGTGTAAAGGGATAGGTCTTGGGTTATTACTCCCTGGCCGTACGATAATTCTGCTAACTTCTCTAATATTTTTGCCAGCTGAATTCTTTGGTCACTGGCAGTAGCAGAAACCAGCTGTTTGAGAGATCCACTGTAGGACTTCTCTAGTAGCTGGATCAGCTGCTGCTCTCTTGCTTGGTCAAATGCTAACTTCCTGCTTTTAACATCGTCCCGTAACTTGATTAGATAATCTTGAGCACAAGCTTCCCCTAGTGAGTCTTCTGACCAAAAACCCTCTAGTTCCAATAAATTGCCTATTGGATGGAGTAGCTTGTCTACTATTAGCAAAGCATTGGTTTCACTAGCTTCAGAGAAGGCTGAATACAGTTCTGCTATCTCTTTGCGTAGTTTTTGAGCCTTTGCCTGAGCTGACGATAATTCACTAGGAGTCTGGCCCGCAGCTGATGCAGCTAGCCTAGCTGCATCAGGGGAGCATGCTTGTGAGGTGCTAGGGGCTTGGCTTCGAGAGGGTTCGGATGGCTTGGGAAGATTAGGGTCATTTATGTCTCCGCTGGCTACTTCCTTCCCCTTCGCTTCTGAGCTCACCTCCTGCTCAGTCTGCTCCCTATCGTCCTTTTCTGCAGGACCGTTCGCCTCGCCTTGTGGCTCCCCACTCCCTGAGGTCTCCCCTTCACCGCCTCCCCTCAGACCTAACTCCCCTAGATAGACAACTTCCCCAAGGGTGGGGCACACATTCCTATCTAGTACATGAATCTGGCGTTGGCGCTGCCAGCTAGGGTACTTACTGAGAACTTCTAGGCTACTTGCCACATCTTCTCCCAAACTACACACGACAGGCAGCAATGACTGGCGAGCAAAATTGCCTATCCGAGATAGCACTTCAGCGCGCCACTGGTCTCGTTCGTAGTGAAAACGTACCTGCTCGCCTCCTTGGGCTTGGAAAGACAAGTTCCGACCAAGGGGGGGTGACTTGGGAGGAAGTTCGTAGGAGGTCACGCCCTTTGTCTAGGACAGCTCGCTGGCTCGTGCGCTGCTGGGGTGCGCGCTCCATCGCTGGCCTGCTAGCTACCCCACTACTCCAAAGTGATCCTAGGGAGTCTGGGGGCAACTGCAAGGTGCCCCCAGGCGAGGGCGTAGGGGGTGTACTGGTCAGGGACAGGTCGCCTGGACGGGTGGCTGTCGTTGCTGGCACCATGGCTCCTTCGGTCTTAGGGGCAGCTAGTGCCATATCTGGGCTACAGCTCGTGAGCAGCCATACTATAAATAATACCCTGGCCGCGCTTCGCTGGCTTTGGGTGTAGCAATTAAATAATTTAGTGTCTCTGGTATTCATTGTTCCAATGGTTTGGGGGTTGTCACAAGGTTGCACTAATCATTTCTTCTGCAAGCTAAATCTATTTATTTTAAAGTTCCAAATACTAACGAGCTAGCGCTTCTAGCTAAGTGCGAGCCCTTTCTCGAGGAAAGCTCATGCTCCTAGGTTACGCTAGCATACATGCTCACGCGCGCTATATTTTTACTCTCAAAGATAGGGGAAAAACTTCTCGGTGAGCCTAGGTTCTCACTTAATGAACTAGCACTTCTACTTGAGTGCTAGCACCAGGGGCTTCTTGGCAGACTAGCTGGGAAGTAGGAGCGTTTGTCACCCGAGGCTGCATAGGTTAGACGATCGCTCTGGCAGCTGCTAAGTGGTCTTACAGAATTTGGCCCCATCCTTTGACAGTTGCTGGAGCTGTCTCTGCTGTTCTCTTATAGCTATCCCCGCTGCCTTGTCTACGCTCGAAGCAACCTAGTAGGATCCCGCAGTGTTATGGATAGCCGCTACTTCTCCTCAGGGAGGTGGCTGCGGCAGGTGGTACTGGTCATGGTTGTAAAAATATCGGCAAGTATCTTTATGGGCTTGCTATTTAAGATCGGTTTGGCGTGCTACTTGCTCTCAGCGCGCTGCTGGTACCCAACAAACAGTGTACAGAGGATGATCAGGGTTGCTCCGAGGTAGCTATGGATTTTGGGTAATTCTTGAAAAAGGAAACAATCTATACCCGTGGCGATCAATAACTGTAGGTATCTGAAGGGTGCTAGTGAGGAAGCTTCGGCTATTGCAAAGGCACGGAGCAAAAGATACAAGATTAGGTTGCCGCCTCCGCCGAGTGCCAGGAGCCACAGGAGCTCGTACCTGCTAGGAGTACGCCACACATGGCTGGCTGGCAAAGCTACTAGGACGGCGGCTACTAGTGTAGTGTGGAAGAGTGTGCACAGCGTAGGTTCTTGGGCAACGTATCTTTTGTTGATGATATCTAGCAGGCCAAATAGCATGGAAGCTAGGAGGAAGTATAAGGAGGTGCTGTTAAAACTGCTAGCCTGAGGCCGCAGCGCTAGCATGGTGCCTGCAAAGCCTACTAGGGTAGCTAGCCACGTGGGCCAGGTGATACGCTCTTGGAGCAATATAGGGGCCAAGAGTAGTACAAAGATGGGCACGGCGAAGCTCATGATGGTGGCGGTCGTGATGGAGGCTACGTTAACGCCTTGGATCCATAGGCTGGTAGCTATAAAGAGCACAGTGCCTCTGCCTAGGTGTAGCAACGGTCGGTGTGTTTTGAATGACTTTCTTCCCTGATACAGCATCAGGGGTAGTATGGTAAGTGCTCCCCAAAGGAAGCGACAAAAGGCTATCTCCCACGGGTGAAGGCGCTCTGCTACGTATTTGGTGATGGCATCGTTGGCACAGCTAGCTACCAGGCTTAGGGAGAACCAAAGGACGGCGCTAAGGTATCGCAAGTGATGGATTGGTTTGCTTGGCGCTGGGCGTGGTAGCATAGCTGCCAACGTGGGTCTTGGGAGGGGGGACTTGCTGCTGAAAAGAAGCCTTGATCCAGCCTCCGCCTACTACATCGTCCCCCTCGTAGAACACGGCGGCTTGTCCTGGCGCGATGGCATGTACTCCTTTGCCAAAAAATACCTTCATTACATCCCCTGCCTGCTCAATCACTGCTGGGGTACCCTGATCGTTATAACGTACCTTGGTCGTGGTATCTAGCCTCTGGCCTTTTAAATCAGTATACTTTACCATGTTCAGTCCATGGACATACATTCCGTCCCGAGCCAGCTCATCAAACGTACCTAGCACTACGCGGTTTTTATCTGCCTGGATCTCTGTTACATACACAGGATAGCCTAGGGCAATTCCTAGTCCTCTACGCTGGCCTACGGTATAAAAAGGATAACCTTGGTGGTGTCCTACTACGGTACCATCTTCTAGGACAAACTCTCCGCCTGCTACTTTTGCTGCTAGCCCTGCTACCCTACGCTTGAGAAAGCCCCGATAGTCATTGTCAGGCACAAAACATATTTCATACGACTCCGATTTGTTTAGTAAGTCTTTAAAACCTCTCTCTTGAGCAAAGGCGCGGATGGCTGGCTTGGTGAGGTCTCCTAAGGGCAATAGGGTTCTGCTCAGGCTGGCTTGAGAAACTCCCCAGAGTGCATACGACTGGTCCTTGTTCAGGTCTTTCCCTTTAGAGATTAGGTAGCGGGTTGCTTCTTGGCGCACCTTGGCATAATGGCCTGTAGCTATGTAGTCACAGTTAAGCTTGTCAGCCCGGCGCAGCAAGGCATCCCACTTGATGTGGGTATTGCACAATACACAGGGGTTGGGTGTTTTTCCTGCGAGGTACGCCGCTGTAAAGTGATTAATCACATGACCGCCAAACTCCTTTCTTATGTCCAAGATCATGTGCGGAAAGCCCAGCTCTACAGCTATGTTACGTGCATCGTTTATAGCATCCAGGGTGCAGCATCCCGTTTCCTTCTTGCCCCCTCCACTACTCGTATAGTCCCAAGTCTTCATCGTTATGCCTACTACTTCATAGCCCTGCTCATGTAGCATTACAGCTGCCACTGAGCTATCTATGCCCCCGCTCATAGCTACTAATACGCGTCCTTTCTTGTTCATAATTTTTTTTCTTATGCTTGCTAATATACTATCTCTACGGTGCAGCTGGATGGTCTAGCTACAGATTTCGATGTTTCCGGGGCGTTGAGGAGACTACCAGCCGAGGAAGGGCCTGGTCTTGGGCTATCTGTAATAGTATTGATCAGCATCTACACAGTCTGGAGGAGCTACTAAATTTGGTAGCAGAAACGCCCTAGCTCCTGGGCTGTGTTGGCTACAACATATGATCGGGGACAGCGCGGATAAGCCTACTGTGACCTCACTGAGCTTTTCTGCATCGTCTCTGCATAATGAGGCGCTCACTAGTGGGTAGGAGGTAAAATCAGCACCTAGGCAGGTTCGCTATACTGGATCAGTTATTGACCTTGTATCCCGGAACGCCTACAGGCCCAGAGGTGCTTTAGGATACATAGCCTGTCTTGTCGTTTGGCACGAGTCTGCTTGAGGAAACGTAAGGTGGCTATACAGGCGACTGTTTTGGCCACCTAGGCCATTACGCCGCTAGCGTAGATACAGTAAATAAATTATTTTTATCCTCTATGATTTGATATTATCAAATATATATAAAAATGTTATTATTGCACAGTTATGTTGGCAATAATTGATCTAAAGAATTAACATAACATGGGAGAACTGAACGCTCTTTGAGTCTAGTCATGACCAAGTATGGCAGGGGCTGCCGCCAATAGGCCTCCAGCCTGGTGAAAATGTTAGTTTATGCTTAGTGTGAATTTTCACTACTTGTTTGGGGTTACCTTCTATATGACCAAGGAGCCAGGAACGTATGTAAGCCTTTTATATACACATTTGAAGAAACTATACTGTACATTGCTAATGATGGACTATGATAAAATTGTTAAAGCTCTGACTGCCAATTTTGTTTCGGTAGAGAGTCTAAAAATAATACAGCCCTGCACTGTTGATAATTTCTGTGACTTTGAGAATCTACTTATACTCAACCATAGTGGGGAAATCAGCTACCTGCAGGGGGGGGTCCGGGAGTGGGTAGAACCGGGAGAGGCTGTATTTATACCTAGCAAAAAGCTCGTTACGATAACGTATGGGCCTGTGACATATGCGCATAGCGGTTCCTCCAGCATTCCCCATGACTACTTTTTAGGTCATCGCTGGAAATATCTGCAAGCAGCTCCTCTAGCAGCCGACCAGCCTTCGCTAGGGAGCTTTAGTTGTCTCAGCTTTGAAGCCAGGGTATTAGAGGTTATCAATTTATTTGCGTCATCGCTTGTACCAGTCTTCGGTATTAGGGACAACAAAAGATTGATCACGCTGTTCAACAACATTGTGGCAGAAAGCACCTCGCCGGTAGTAGGGTCAGGCTTTGTGCTTACTAATTGTACAGCATTGCTTGTCATTGAGCTATTGAGGTATATGTACAATAACCAGCTGTTGCCAAAGCAGCTTGAGATGTACCATCCCTACCGTGAGGACACTCACTTCCTCAACACGCTAAACTATATCCATAAGAACCTAGACAAGGATTTATCTTACAAGAAGATATTAAAGGTTGCTAAGATTTCGCAAGAATATCTGAGACATTACTTTAGGTCGCGCGTAGGAGTCAAGCCGCGGGAATATGTAGAAGCCCGACGTTTGGAGAAGGCGGTGAGGCTACTACGGACAACTCAGAAGAGAATTGACGAGATTGCCCCAGAAGTAGGTTTTGCAGGCATTCATTATTTCTGCCGAAGCTTCAAGCTCCGAATGGGCATACCGGCTAGTAAGATACGGGGAGGCATGCGCTAGGTACTTGTGTAGTCTCGCTTGTTGCTAAATCAACAGGCTGGGCACCATACTGGTAAGCACGTAAGTGCCTCAAAGAAAGTGTGTACAGCGGGCTGTCATGGGGCTCTCGTCACCGACTATTTTTTGCAGGCACGCTGCCTTTTTTATTCCCCTTTGGCTCACTGACTTGCTCTATATTCGCAGCTCTTAGGGTTACGATTCGTCCCCACCCTACCGAGCAGCGCCAGTGACCTTCTCCCCTAAAACGGGACCAGTAAATGGGGGAATCTCAGTAGCTCTGCTAGCATTGGGCGGAAGTTATGCATTTATTGGGAAGATATCGAGGGCTAGGAGCCAGCAAGGCTGGCCTTGCTGGCTCCTAGCAGCTCTAGTACAGGCAAGGAAGGCTCACGGTCCCTCGCAAGGTGGCCCTGGGCTCAGCAGAGCGGGATAGAAGTTCTATAAGTCGCTGACCGGAAGCCCTAGAGGGACGGCGTGGGGGACCGGTGAACGCCTAAGCTGCCTTAGGCGCTATGTACAGGACTTTTATAGGAACCAGAGCACAAGCAGATTAGGCTTCAATGCTTTTGAGCTTCTTTTAAAGCACGACGAGCTTCTTCCAAACTTTCTGAAGCGATGGCTAAGTTTGGATGATTTTTGTCATATATTTGTTCACATATTGCTAAAGAACGTTCTAAATAGCTTACTTCTTTGTGCGCATCGCCTAAGTCTCCCCAGGCAAGGCCCAAAATGCTCAACACCCTAGCTATCTCTGGATGATTAGGCGTTGAGGCGTACACTTGTTCATAGATGGCTAAAGCGCGTTCTAAACAGCCCAAACCTTTGCGTACATCGCCTAAACCACGCCAGACAATCCACAAATTTTTCAAGGTGCTAGCTATCTCTAGGTGATTGGGCGTTGAGGCGTACACTTGTTCATAGATAGCTAAAGCACGTTCTAAACAGCTCACGGATTTGTGCTCATCGCCTAAATCACGCCAATAAGTCGCCAAATTTTCCAAAATCATAGCTATATCTGAGTGATTGGGGGCCGATGCGTGCACTTGCTCATAGATGGCTAAAGCGCGTTCGTGATAGCTCACAGCTTTGCGCGCATCGCCTAAATCACCCCAGGCATTACCCAAATTTCCCAAAATCATAGCTATATCTGAGTGATCGGGGGCTGATGCGTGCACTTGCTCATAGATGGCTAAAGCGCGTTCGTAATGGCTCACAGCTTTGCGCGCATCGCCTGTATCACGCCAGGAAGCCGCCAAATTGTTCAAAGTCATGGCTATATATGGGTGATTGGGCGCTGATACGTACACTTGCTCATAGATGGCTAAAGCACGTTCTAAATAGCTCACGGATTTGCGCGCATCGCCTAAATCACCCCAGGAAAGACCCGAAATGTCCAACATCCTAGCTATCTCTGGATGATTGGGGGCTGATGCGTGCACTTGCTCATAGATGGCTAAAGCGCGTTCGTGGTAGCTCACAGCTTTGCGCGCATCCCCTAAATTACGCCAGTCGGTCCCCAAATTGTTCAGAATCCTAGCCAAATTTAAATTTGGATGGTTGGGGGCTGATGCGTGCATCTGCTCATAGATGGCTAAAGCGCGTTCGTGGTAGCTCACAGCTTTGCGCGTATCTCCTAAATTACGCCAGAAAGCCCCCAGATTGTTCAAAGTCATAGCTATATATGGGTGATTGGGCGCTGATGCGTACACTTGCTCATAGATAGCTAAGGTACGTTCTAAATAGCTCGCGGCTTTGCGCGCATCGTCTAAATCGTTCCAGGCAAGACCCAAATTGTTCAAGATCCTAGCTATCTCTGGGTGATTGGGCGTTGATGCGTACGCTTGCTCATAGATGGCTAAAGTACGTTCGTAATAATTCACGGCTTTGCGCGTATCCCCTAAATCACTCCAGGCAGCCCCCAAATTGTTCAGAATTTTAGCTATATCTGGATGACTAGGCGCTGATGCGTGCACTTGTTCACAGATGGCTAAAGCGCGTTCGTGATAGCTCACAGCCTTGCGCGTATCCCCTAAAGCACGCTGGGCAGACCCCAGATTGTTCAAAGCCATAGCTATCTCTGGGTGATTGGAATCTTCCTTGTACACTTGCTCATAAATGGCTAAAGCACGTTCGTAATAGCTCGCAGCTTTGCGCACATCCCCTAAATCACGCCAGAAAGCTCCCAAATTATTCGAAGTCCTGGCTACATCTAGGTGATTGGGTGCTGATGCGTACACTTGCTCATAGATGGCTAAAGCACGTTCTAAATAGCTCACGGCTTTGCGCGTATCGCCTAAATCGTGCCAGAGAGCTCCCAGGTTATTCGAAGTCCCGGCTATATCTAGTTGATTGGGATCTTCCTTGTACACTTGCTCATAGATGGCTAAAGCGCGTTCTAAATAGCTCACGGCTTTGTGCATATCGCCTAAATCGCTCCGGGCAAGACCCAAATTGTTCAAGATCCTGGCTATATCTGGGTGATTGGGCGTTGATGCGTGCACTTGCTCATAGATGGCTAAAGCGCGTTCGTGATAATTTACGGCTTTGCGCGCATCTTCTAAATTATGCAGGGAATTGCCCCAATTGTTCAAAGTCATAGCGATATCTGAGAGAGTTGTTTGAAGTTACAAATTTTATGAGATCTGGAAGTCTCTGGCAAGGGGCCCCAGGCCGAGGAGGGGAGGAGAAGGTCTATGGGTCGTTGGTGAGAAGATGCAGGAGAGCGATAGCCAGGAAGGCGGTCATGCCACCTCCCGGGCTTGCTATGCTGCTTGATTTGTGCGACCTACAGGCCAGCCAGGTCTTGCTTGCTCAGCCTAGTGGCTTGCTCGACTACATCTACGCCTAGATGTAGGTTGTGAAGCATCGTCCTAGCTATTTCCCAATTTCTGGTCTGCATCCCTTGCTGTACACCTTGTTGTACGAGCTGTTCGCCGTACGTCATGATCATTGCTGTTTTGTTGGTGAATACTGCTTGTATAAACTGGTATACTTCTTTGCCTACCTCTTTTTCTAAAGATGCAATATATTCAAATATCGACGAGAGGTATGAATCGTCTGTTGCTGCCAGGCACTCCTGGAAGACCTTGCGGTAGGCAGCAGCAGGTAGCTCGAATTTACTATCTCGCCCGTGCTTGAGCAAAATCTCCAGCGGGGCGCAGTGACCGTCTTTGAGCAGCGCTGCGTCGCTGAGTTGGGTTAGGTCTACCAGATAGAAACGGAAAGTAAGCTCTTGGCTACTCCACTTAGGATGGTCGTAGTAAGCCTGGAGGGTGGTCTGGTAGGGATAGGGAGCACGATCTCCGTGGTAGAGCAGGATCTGGATGAGCAGCGGGGCCTTTTTGTGCTCTCGGATGTATGGTTCCATAATGCCAGCGGCGTAGTAGAGAAAGCGAATGAGCATCATGAATTCCGGAGTGCTTTGATGTTCTATATGGACTATCAAGACACTTCCATCTTGCATTGTTACTTGCAACGTCTTATCCTTGCGATGTACTACGAGCTCTTCATTGGTATCGAGGC
>JBCCGO010000031.1:0-9253 GCA_039029235.1 Bacteroidota bacterium
GAAATAGCTCAAGCAATGCTCCAAGAAGGGGAACCGATCGCAAAGATTATCAGATGGACCGGGTTGAGTGAAGAGAAACTCAAGAAGGCTTAGCACACCAACGGCCCATAGACCTTCTATCCCTCCCTCCTCGGCCTGGGGGCCACCTCGAGAGGGGCCCCCAGACCTTCCCTCGCACTGGGGCTGCTGTGAGGGGGTGAGATTCCCCCATTTACTGGTCTAGTTTTGGGAAAAAGGTCAGTACCAAGATCTGGTATATCCAGGACAAACAAATCAGAGCCTATCCAGGTACTTACGAAGCGTATACCCATGCCATAGGCAAAAAACAGGAGCAACCACCCAAACAGCGGCCTCCATCTGCAAAAGCCTTGGCATAGCCCAGGACCTCAGCGCCACGCGGAGCACATGACCCAGCCATAGCATCGCGCTTACTAGGGAAGAGATTTGCTATTTTTGTCAAGCGAGCACCCTAGACCAACAAACGCCTAGCAACCAGCCCGAAGAGCAGCTACGTTGGGCGGCTATTTTTATAGAATGGCAGGAGGCACACATGTGGTGATAGCCGTATAGGCCTGGTAGCTTTTCGCATACTGGATGCCATCATGCCCCCGCGCAGATGCTTGCATGGTCCACAGTCTCAAAAACATGGCACGTATACTAACCGGTATCCAATGCACAGGCAGGCCCCATCTGGGCAATGTACTAGGAGCTATGCTGCCGGCCATAGACCTAGCACGCGACCCAGCTCATGAAGCCTTGTTTTTTTTAGCTGACTTACATACACTGACTACCGCCAGAGACGCCGAGGAGCGCAAAAAATACATGTATGCTACAGCTGCTGCTTGGCTTGCCCTAGGGCTAGATACGAACCAGGTCATCTTTTATAGACAATCTAAAGTACCAGCTGTTTGTGAGCTAGCCTGGTATCTGAGCTGCCTTACTCCCTACCCCATGCTAGCCAATGCGCATGCTTTTAAAGACAAAACAACCCGACTGGCAGCAGTGAGTGCTGGGCTATTTACCTATCCAGTGCTCATGGCAGCCGATATACTGCTCTACCAGGCCGCAGTGGTACCTGTAGGCAAAGATCAGCTGCAGCACCTAGAGATGACCCGGGATATGGCCAGTAGCTTTAACCAACAATATGGTGACGTTTTTGTACTGCCCCAAGCTAGAACGAGCAACGATATACAAACCATCCCAGGTACCGATGGGCAAAAGATGAGCAAGTCGTATCACAACACCCTTGACATCTTCCTGCCTGAGAAGCAGCTACGCAAAGACATCATGCATATCCAGACAGACAGTACACCACTAGCAGCACCCAAGGACCCAGCGCAGTGCACGGTCTTCCGCCTGTACAGCACCCTGGCTAGTGCAACACAAACCACTGCTATGCATGCTAAGTACCTAGCAGGAGGCTATGGCTATGGAGAAGCCAAGGAGGCACTTCTAGCCTTGATTCTGCAACAGTTTGCTCCAGCTAGGGATCGGTTTGATGCGTATATGCATGACTTGCCAGCCATCGAGCAACAGCTGGCTACAGGTGAGGCTAAGGCTAGCGCCATGGCTGAGCAAACCTTGGCACAAGTACGTACTAGGCTGGGTTACTAAACTGGCAGAAAGCGCTATGTTGTACAGTAGGCAGCAAGACTTGGCCTGAGCTAGTCTATACCACCTGCCAACGTTCTGGCATAACCTGTACACAGGCCAGGACAGCACAGCCTAGTATAGCTGCTAGGAGCAAAGCTTCGATTGGCCGTGCATGGCAAGCCGCCAGACTAGCCGCTCCATAGCTTATGAGCGTTGCGCTTCAGATGAGGTAGCAGCGAGGGTTTTCGTCAGCGACTGGCTAGCTGGTACAGTTTCCTGCCAAAATTCTCGGAGCTAGCCTCTAACTACTGCCTCCCTCCTCTACCCTGAGCGTAAGGAAAAATTTATGCCTACCCCTTGCCAGTAAAGTAGCAGTTCACTAGATTTGGTTAAAAGCCAGCTATTTGGATAAGATTACATATTAGCAACCCCCTTTAATGATAAAGACCATGTACAACCCCTTACTACGTACCGTATCTAGGCTATTGCTCCTGAGTTTTTTGTTCGAGACTTGCCTCTACCAGGCACCCTCATCCTATGCCAACCCCAGCAGTGTATCCGTATATGACCATAATGCCCAAGGAACATCTCCAGAAGCACCATCAAATTCTATCCACCTACCCCTGCTAGCCCAGGAGCAAGCAGTCCAAAGCATACTCCCCCGCGCATGGCGTACAGGCAAACTATCCACCGATGCTGCAGGGTACGATCTCCTGCGAACTTCTCTCAAAGTGACTCCCGTTGGTGAGAACTTGTCTTTCGAGGCCCGAGGAGGGGAGCGAGTGCGTTTTCACTACGAACGAGACCAGTGGCGCGCCGAGGTGCTATCTCGGATAGGTGGCTTTTTTCGCCAGTCATTGCTGCCTGTCGTGTGTAGTTTGGGAGAAGATGTCACCAGCAGCATAGAAGTTCTCAGCAACTACCCTAGCTGGCAGCGCCAACGCCGGATCCATGTACTAGATAGGAGTGTGTGCCCCACCCTTGGGGAAGTTGTCTATTTGGGGGAGTTAGGCTTGAAGGGGGGGGAGGATGTCAGTCATGCTGTACAGGTCCTTCTGCCACTGAAGTCGCTGGCAACGATGAGCTAGGGGATGAGGTACCCAGTGGCCCTGTAGGACAAGGCGACGACGAAGTGCCTCTTCAGGCAGTCCGCGATAAAGGAGCTTATGAAGAGACCTCAGGCAAACACCTAGCCACTCCCGGCCTAGCACAGGGCTCATCTTCTGGCCAAATGCCGGGTAGTTCTCAGATAGTCCGCGATGCTGAGTCTTGCCATACCCCAAGAAGTGCTGCTTCACACGATGCTCGGTTAGCTCCTGTAACTCCTGATTTAGATACTAGTCAAGCTTCTGGTAGTGCGATTGCCTCCGAAAGCCAACTTCCTTCTCCTGCCCAGCTACTAGCCAGTCAGGAGGAGCAGGATGCTCTCTCCCTTGTTGACCAACTCAAAGCCCTCGCATCAGACCCTCAAATCGATCAGCAGCCTGAGCAACTAGCCGATCTAGGAGCCGTGCTACTGCAGCTAGCAGCATCCAAGCAGGAAGAATCAGGAAGTTCAGCCCAAGATCTTTCCCCCTACACAGACGCAGCCATCCTCTACCAGCATGTGCTGAGCCTTTGTGCGCAGGAAGCGGGGATACTAGCTAGTCAGGAATATGACACTACAACTTTCGAGAACTTGGCTAGAGCAAGCAAGGCCCAGAGTCATCTTCTCCGGGTAGTGTTTCACGATCAATCTTCACCCGAGACAGGCTTTACCAATCAGTTAGCGCAATTAAAAGTCCTCCTAAACTCATTAGGCAAAGCAGGAGCCCTTTTCATTAGCCGAGTGTCTCCTGATAGCCCCTACCTATTGGGCATGTTGTATGGGAACAACCTAATCTTATTGAATCCTGTAGGAGTAACCCAGGACCAAGCACTCTACACAGTTTTATCGGATATAGAGCAACAAAGCCTAGTAGAAGAGCTATATGTCTCAGATGCCCTAATAGCGCAAGAAGAGCAAGCATCATACGCTGGCCCGATAGTTGCCGAGCTGATGCGGCATTATAGCCAGCTCAATAAAGAGGATTTTGAGCTAGCATTAAGCCAGCTATACTCATTAGGGGCAGGCTGTCAGGAGAGCATACCAGATCAGGCATCAGAGCAATCGTCCTATAAAACAATAGACATTAGTTCGTTGTTGCCCCCATCATTGAGTTCACTGGGCCAGTCGGAGTCATCATCTCCGGCTAGCACTGGAGAAGTACTAACCAAGCTGCGCCAAAGTCATGTATCTATTTTATCAGCAGTCTCTGATGCTACAGCGTATCTGCCTGAACAGATGACATTCAATGCCCTGGTGTCAGGCGTGCCCATAGATTTTCTACACGATAATCCGCATTATCGGCAGTTAAAAGAGGAATCTATTCTTCCCCCAGGGGTTGCTGGTTATCAAAGAGAGATTGAACAAATAGCCGCTCCTAGCTCAGCACTGGGCCCATCTTCTAGCCAAATGCCGAGTAGTTCTCGGACTCCCCAAGCAACCCGTCCTGAGCCATCTATGCCCTCTTCAAGCCAAGTTCCCAGCACCTCACAAGCTGCTCGCCTAGCAGAGCATCCTACTACAACTACAGCTACTCCCCCCAGAACTACCTCCTCAGCCAAGGGGAAAGCACCCTACAGACCACACCCAGCTATCCATGTCAGTGACCTAGGCTTTCTTACTAGTATAGGCCAGCTAGCTGAGAACAAAGGGCCTACCCCGCTCGGGCTAGATCAGATAGAAGCCAAGAGGCTCAAAGAGCAAATAGACAAGCTCTACCCCAAGCTCTTACAGACCACGGACGAAGCTGACGCAAAGCAACTAGTAGAAGAGCTAATCACCCCCTTAGAGCGTTTATTGGAGCTAGTAGACCAGACACTAGTCGAGGAGATTGACAATGCACAGAACTACCTAGTCAGCTTCAGGCAAGTCCATCACGAGAGGTGGTCCCAAACAGCATACGGAGCAGAAGTAGGCAATAAACTCACGGCCTTACTAGAACGTGCCTACGTACAAGGGCTGAAAGCAGCAAATTCTGACCTACGGCTCACCAAGACGCCAGCTGGGATCCTCAGATTAGCCAAGACCCTAGGACAGCTGGCTTCACTAGACCAAGAGCGAGGGGCCAAAGCAGGCGACCTCTTCTATTACACGGATGCAGCCATCTTGTACCAGCATGTGCTGAGCATCTGTGCAAAAGAGCAAGACACCTTGGATAGCGAAGAAGCAGCGGCGCTACAGAGCTCAGCTCACCAGGGCTTAGCCCAGCTCCAGGCATCGATGCTAGCACAAGCTAAGGGAGTAGACGTAGGAGCCACTACCCAAGCAGATGTAGCATCCCTGCAAAAGCGCATAGCAGAAGACAGAGGCGAGCTAGAAGCCTTCAGAGCTGTTGTGAAGCCAAGGGCAGCAGCGCTGGTGAATGGCCTAGAAGCTGTACTAAGCGGCCCAGAGCACTCAGCCGAAGCCATAAAACGAGCTGAGGAGGCCTACATCCAAGGCAGTCAGAACCTATTTAGTAAGATCAAACAGTGGATGAGTGAATTACTAGCCAAGCTCTACCAAGAGAGCGAGTTAGCCTTGGGGCAAGCTCCTTGTAAGTATACAGTCATGGGGCTAGGCTCCATGGCTCTGCAACAGATCACCCCCTACTCAGACCTAGAATTTGCCATTTTGGTGGAAGATGCCCCGGACGAAGATACAGCAGAAGTATGGAGGAAGTACTTCCGGAAGCTGACACACTTGGTACACTTTCGGGTGATCAACTTGGGCGAAACAGTGGTACCCTTTGGTAAATACAAGCTTAGCCTAGACCACCTGGGCAAACGGGGGCTCAACTTTGATCTAGGCGGCAAAACCCCCTTGGGCAGAAAAGACAAACCCCATCTGAAAAAACCGTATGAGCTGATCCAGCCTGTCTCAGGGATGGTGTATTACTTACGCAATGTGGCCGATAAAATGGAGCACATGGATAAGCTATTGCCCTACATCCTGGAGAGCACATGCTATGTATATGGCGATAGCAGCTTACATGAATGCTATGTAGCGGAGAAGCGTACTTTTCTGCTAGAAAGCCGAGACGAGTCAGGCAAGCCAGCGTATCAGAAGCGCGCATTGAAGAAGCTGATAGAGGGGGTGGTGGAGATGGACTATAGTAATTCAAAATTAGCCAAGGCCAAACCCCACCCTGGGGATTTAGAAGACTTTGCAGTAAGATTTGACGCAGAAGATGTAGGCAGGCTATACGATGTCAAGCAAGAGATCTATCGCTTGCCAGACCGCTTACTCTATCGGCTAGCCATGTACTATGGCATACTTCCTACGAGTGGCTGGGATGCTGTAGGGCAGTTGAAGCAGCGCGGTATCATTGGAGTAGGAGAAAACGCCCAGCAAGCTGCCCATCATCTTCATTATGCAGTCAGCTTTGCTACGATGCTGCGCTTACGGACGTATGTACATTATGGCCAGCAACAAGAAGGAGCAACAATGCTGAGCGACGTCAGGCAGGAGGAAGAAGTACAGCAAGCAGTACAGGTAGCATTTACGCTGCCCGCGTCATCTCTACAAGTCGGTGGTAGCTTGTTTAAATACTACTACACAGCGTTCTCTTTACATAGGAAGATGGAAGAATTTTTTGGGGCATTGGGTTTACTCCCACAGGTGCTAGTATGGTTTTCATCAAATCTACTAGGGCGAGCTGCTGAGCTCGCGCCCTGGAAAGGCTCTTTCTTTCAGAAAGAGCCTTTTTATGATAGCAGTGCAGAGACTAGGGGAGACATACATCGAAGACTGCTACAACATAAGGAAGTAAAAGACTCCTATGAGAAGGCATTGGCCATCGACGAGCAGCGCTATGGCCCGAATCACCCTTATATAGCTCGCACCTTGCACAATTTGGGGAATGCCCAGTATGCTTTAGGGGAAGCTACCGAGGCCGTTTCCTATTTTGAGCGCGCCTTAGGCATTTGGAATAAAGTGTATGGGCCGAATCATCCGCATGTAGCTCTTGCTTTGAGTAATTTGGGACTCGCCTGGGGTGCTTTAGGAGATGCCCGCAAGGCCGTGAGCTATTATGAACGCGTTTTAGCAATCTATGAGCAAGTGTATCAAGCAGAGCCGAATCACCCGGATGTAGCTCGTACCTTAAACAATTTGGGAAATGCCTGGATTGCCTTAGGGGAAGCTACTAAGGCTGTTTCCTATTTTGAGCGCGCTTTAGGCATTTGGAATAAAGTGTATGGGCCGAATAACCCGGAGGCAGCGGTAGCGATGAACTTGAACGATTTGGGTATTGCCTGGAATGCTTTAGGAGATGCCCGCAAGGCTATAAGCTATTATGAACGCGCTTTAATGATTAGGGAGCAGATGTATGGGCCAAATCATCCGGAAGTAGCTCGCTCCTTGAACAATTTGGGGAGTGCCTGGATTAATTTAGGGGATGCGCGCAAGGCGGTGAGTTATTTAGAGCGCTCCTTAGCGATTAAGGAGCAAGTGTATGGGTCGAACCACCCGCGGGTAGCTAGTCCCTTGCACAATTTGGGTCTTGCCTGGCGTATTTTAGGGGAGGCTACTAAGGCCGTGTCCTATCATGAGCGCGCTTTAGGCATTAGAGAGCAAGTGTATGGGCCGAATCATCCAGAGGTAGCTTGCTCCTTGAGTAATTTGGGGGATGCTTGGGATGATTTAAGGGAAGCTGCTAAGGCCATGTCCTATCATGAACGCGCTTTAGGCATTAGAGAGCAAGTGTATGGGCCTAATCACCCGGAGGTAGCTTGTTCCTTGTATGATTTGGGGAATACCTGGCTTGCTTTAGGGGAAGCTAATAAAGCAGTATCCTATTATGAGCGTGCTTTAGGCATTTGCGAGCGAGTACACGACCCAAATCACCCGGATGCAGCTACGACCTTGGTGGGCTTAGGGCATGCCTGGCGTGCTTTAGGGGAAGCTAATAAGGCTATGTCCTATTATAAATGTTCCTTATGCATTTTTGAGCAAGTATATGGGACAAAGCACTCGGATGTAGCTACGACCTTGGTGGGTTTAGGGAATGCCTGGCTTGATTTAGGGGAAACTAATAAGGCTGTGTCCTATTATGAACGTTCTTTAGGCATTTTTGAGCAAGTATATGGGGCGAAGCACCCGCATGTAGCTCTCGCCTTGTACAATTTGGGGCATGCCTGGCTTGCTTTAGGGGAAGCTAATAAAGCAGTATCCTATTATGAGCGCGCTTTAGCAATCAAGGAGCAAGTGTATCAAAAAAATTCGAATCACCCGCAGTTAGCTAGTGCCTTGATAGATTTGGCGGCTGCCTGGGGTGATTTAGGGGATCTCCGTAAGAAGGTGAGCTATTTAGAACGCACTTTAGGCATTTTGGAGCAAGTGTACCAGGCAGACTCAAATCACCCGAATATAGCTAGCAACCTGTACAATTTGGGTCTTGCCTGGCGTGATTTAGGGGACGCTACTAAGGCTGTGTCCTATTTTGAACGCTCTTTAGCTATTTTTGAGCAAGTATACAAGGGGGATTCTAACCACCCGAATATAGCTAGCAACCTGTACAATTTGGGTCTTGCCTGGCGTGATTTAGGGGAAGCTACTAAGGCTGTGTCCTATTTTGAACGTGCTTTAGCCATTTATGAGCAAGTGTATGACCTAAATCATCCGGCTATAACTAGTACATTGACAGGTCTAGGTCTTGCCTGGGGTGCTTTAGGGAAAGTAAATAAAGCTTTAAGCTATTTAGAGCGCGCTTTAGGCATTAGAGAGCAAGTGTATGGGCCGAATCACCTGGATCTAGTGGATCTAGCTGAGACCTTGAGCACTTGGGGGACTTTATGGGGTGCTTCAGGGGATGCCAATAAGGCTGTGTCCTATTTAGAACGCGCTTTAGGAATTTATGAGCAAGTGTACAAAGAAAACCCGAATCATCCTGAGATAGCTCACACTTTGACCAATTTGGGGAGTGCCTGGGGTACTTTAGGGGATGCCAATAAGGCTGTGTCTTATTACGCCAAAGCTCTCGAGTACTATCAGCAAGCCCTCGCGATGCAGCAGGCCCTCCACAAGGGGGAGAACCATGATGAGGTAGCTCAAGTACTACGCAATGTGGGAATAGCCTATGAGCGCTTAGGTAACCATGCCGAATCCCTCGACTACTATCAGCAAGCCCTCCAGATGCAGCAGGCACTACACGAGGGGAACCATGCTGAGGTAGCTCAAGCCCTGAGCTCTGTGGGGGTAGCCTATGCAGGCTTAGGTCAGCACAAGCAAGCCCTCGAGTACTATCAGCAAGCCCTTGCCATGCGTAAAGCCCTCCACGAAGGGAATCATCCTGACGTAGCTCAAGCCCTACACAGTGTGGGGGCAGCCTGCCATCAATTAGATCAACATGAGCAAGCCCTCGACTACTTTAAGCAAGCCCTTGCCATGCGCCAAGCCCTCCACGAAGGAAACCATCCTGAGGTAGCCGAAGCCCTGCGCACTGTGGGGATAGCTTATGAGCGCTTAGGCAACTATACTCAAGCCCTCGGGTACTATCAGCAAGCCCTCCAGATGCAGCAGGCCCTCCACGAGGGAGAGAACCATGCTGATGTAGCCGAAGCCCTGCGCACTGTGGGGATAGCTTATGTGCGCTTA
>JBCCGO010000032.1:0-7500 GCA_039029235.1 Bacteroidota bacterium
AGAAGGGATACAGCAAGGTATGGAGCGATGTATGAAAGAAGAGAAAAAAGCCATCGCCAAGAACTTGCTCTCCAACGGTCTTAGCATATCACTGATTTCTCAAGTGACAGGCCTCAGCAGGCAAGTAATAGCAAAGCTGGGATGAAGATAGACTCAACGAGGAAGCTTGGCTGGCAGCATTTCACGCTTACCATAGCAAGCTGGCAATCTTCTACGTACCTAATACATACCGGAACAACCACCTGCTAGGGGTAAGGTATGTGAATCTGTTTCTATCTTGCGTAGAGTGTACTAGCCAATCAGTCTCTACTAACCCTAGACTATGTACTATGTAGCTGACTTACACGTCCACTCGCACTACTCGCGGGCAACCAGCAAGGATCTGAACCTAGCGTCACTCTATCAGTGGGCAAATATCAAAGGGATCGATGTAGTAGGGACAGGAGACTTTACACATCCCCAGTGGTTTCAAACACTGCAAGAAGAGCTGGTACCAGATGGGACAGGATTGTATCAGCTCAAAAATCCACCTCCACAGCTGTGCAGAGGGCGGACTATAGACGTGCGCTTTTGCCTTACGACAGAAGTTAGTTCTATCTATAAGCAAGGCGATAAGGTGCGCAAGAACCATAACCTCCTCTATGCACCAGACCTAGAGACAGTCGCTAAGCTCAATGCCAAACTGGCTACTATCGGGAATCTGGCTGCTGATGGACGTCCCATCTTGGGCTTGCCTTCCAGAGACTTGTTAGAGATTGTTTTAGAATCCTCTGACCAGGCTTACCTAATTCCTGCCCATGTCTGGACTCCTTGGTTCTCTACCCTAGGCTCTAAGTCGGGCTACGATAGCATAGAGGCATGCTTCAGGGACCTGACATCACACATCTTTGCCTTAGAAACAGGTCTCTCGTCTGACCCCGCTATGAACCGGCGGCTCAGTGCCTTGGATAGGTATACGATGGTCTCCAACTCTGACGCTCATTCGCCTAAAAACTTAGGGCGCGAGGCCAATCTCTTTGATACATCCCTGACCTATGATGCCATGTTCAGGGCACTAAAAACCCAGCAAGGGTTCTTAGGAACACTCGAGTTCTTTCCTGAAGAAGGCAAATATCATATGGATGGCCACCGCAGTTGTGGAGTGTGTCTCGATCCTAGCACTACGCAGCAACATAAAGGCCTATGTCCTACTTGCGGCAAGGCGCTCACGATAGGGGTCTTGCATAGGGTAGTAGCACTGGCTGATCGGCAGGAGCCACAGAAGCCTAAGCATGCAGCCGACTTCGCGTATATCATCCCCCTGCCTGAGATAATTGCAGAGATTAAAGGGGCGGGGGTCGGTAGCAAAGAGGTACAAAAGCAATTCCAGCGTATCATCGGTCTTTTTGGAGATGAGTTTGCCTTTCTAAGAGCAACGCCTATAGAGGAGATCCGTAAGCAACTCGGCACTATTTATGCCGAAGCTATCCGGAGACTGCGTAATCAACAGATAACCCCAAGCCCAGGCTATGATGGGCTGTATGGTGCTATCCGGATCTTCCAACCAGGAGAGCTCAAGGAACTTACTGGGCAGCTATACTGGTTTGAAGCGCCTACAGTCACTACCCAACATCGCGTACAGCCAGCACATACCATCATCCAAGAGCATCGCCAGCCAGCACAGCCTATCCACACACCCCTATCACTCAACGAAGTACAGCGTGCTATACAAGCGCACAACCAAGGAGCCATGCTAGTCAAGGCTGGCCCTGGAACAGGCAAAACCCACACGCTAATTCAATGGATTGGTAGCTGCCTTACACAACCCAGGAAAGACCCAGCTAGGATACTGGCGATTACTTTTACAAATAAGGCAGCCGATGAGATGAAAGCTAGACTCATAGCACTATTAGGAGCACGCGCTAGCAGCATTCAGGTAGGTACCTTCCATGCCATAGCCTATCAGATGCTCCAAGAGCGCTATCCTGAGCTACGCACGGTGTATGATACAGCAGACCGTAACCTAGCCTTGCACTTGCTTTTTCCTGAGCTTACCGAGCATGCTTGCCAAATAGTGGCACAACAACTAGCACAGTATCTTGAAGGCGGGTATGAAAAAGGAAATCTCCCAGACCCTAAAATCCCAGCCTACGCAGAGCGCTACCAAGCATACCTGCAGGAGCACCAAGCTACTGACCTCTCAGCAATCATACAGCAAGTATTGTACTTGTGGCAGGAGGAGCCTACCTGGCTAGCTAAACACCGGGCACGCTATGACTGCTGGGCAGTAGATGAGCTGCAGGATATTAACTCCTCTCAATATCAGTTCATACGTACCCTAGGCCAAGGGAAAACATGCTTAGCCATTGGGGACCCTGACCAGGCTATTTACGGATTTAGGGGTGGGGATGTGCGACTGTTCTTTCGCTTCCAAGAAGACTTTGACGCCCAAGTGCTGAGCCTAGCCCAGCACTATCGTGCTACAGGCACCATCGTGCAAGCTGCTCAGGCCCTGATCCAGCACAATACACTCCGAAGTGGCCTGCAGCTACAAACTGATAACCCCCAAGGTACTAAGATCAGCTTAAGAGCAGCCGCCAATGCCCAGGAAGAGGCAGGTTATGTTGTTGACCAAATAAAGGCCTATGTAGGAGGGATCGACAACCTAGCACTAGGCACACCCGATACAGGGCAATACACTTTTGCTGATATAGCTGTGCTGTTTAGGCAACGTGCTGCCGGGCAGGCTGTCCTTACGCACCTGCGCCGAGCTGGCATTCCTGCCCATTGGGGAGATACTAGTACGCTCCTAGCCACTCCCCCATTTTGCGTCGTTGCCGATATTCTACGGCTCTACCTGCACCCTGCAGATCTCATGGCCTTTTATAGCCTGCTCACGCAGGGCTGGCAGTGGGATAACCCAACGGCTCAAAAGCTCTTAGCTAATATACATCCGGCCACGAATACCTTCCCGCATACTGTCCCCTCATTTTTATCAGCACAGCAACAGCGTGACTACCATACGTGGCTGGCCTTTTATGGCTCCTTACCTACGTTGCTGCGCAACCAAGGCATCCCCGGTGTTATCAAGGCCATTCTAGCACAGTACGTAGCTGACAAAGATTTGGATGCAACGCAACGGGTACAACAAGCTACGCTCTTAACACTAGCCCGAGAAACTCTACCAGATGTAGCTGCTTTTCTCCGAAAAATGACTTTAACACCTTATACAGATGTAGGCAGGATCAAGAGCGAAGGTATCCATTTGCTCACCTTTCATGCTGCTAAGGGGCTAGAGTTTCCTGTCGTATTCATCGTTGGCGTAGAAGCCGGCATTACACCTACTCAACGTCCTGGTAGTGACCTAGAAGAAGAAAGACGCCTATTCTACGTAGCCCTAACGCGTGCTAAGCAAGTGATACACCTTACTTATACCCAGAGGCGCATCCAATACGGCCAAGAAAAAGCACAGCATCCTTCTCCCTTCATCCGTGAGCTACCCCAGCACTTACTTCAGTACAGCCGACCCCAGAAAGATCCTAGACAACAGCAAAAACAACAGCTTCGTTTATTCTAAATTATTGCTCCACCAGCGCTTGAAACGGCTTTTAATATTGCAGATAATTTGAAACGCTATCAGATCTACGTAGCTCTTCCTTCTTGCCCCTGAGCAAAGAAATCCTGCAAGCGTTGCTGCAAAGCAGCAGGGTCTGTAGTGTATTCAGGGTACGATGCCCGCAGCGGCCCAGCAAAGCTTAGGCCTAGGGCTGATGCTAGCTTGATCATGCCCGTCAAGATTTCATGTCTACCCTGCAGCTCCCGGCGGTAATCAGTAATCCGGAAGTATATATGAGTCATAACTTCCAGCTTGGACTCTTTGAGATCCTTCAAATAGATAAAGCATCTATCCTTTACCACGTACGGATGTTGGGGCACCATCTGGCGTAGTCCTTCTACAAAAGCTTCGATCAGGGCAGGTGGCGTATCATAAGCAAGTATTAAGCTCGTAAAAAAACGCCGATGCCTTCTCGATCCATAATTATCGATCGGGGCATCAGCCAGCTTGGAATTCGGAACATAGATGACTGACTCCTGCGTAGTGCGCAACCGTGTAGAGCGAAGGCCGATTTCCTCTACTTTCCCCTCAATAGCACCTGCAACAATGACATCTCCTACACTAAAGGGCTTATCGACCAAAATCATGAGGGAGCCAAACAGGTTCTTGAGTGTATCTTGCGAAGCCAAGGCAAAAGCCACACCACTAATAGAAAAACCTGCCAGTAAAGCCTTGGTATCAAAGTTTAGGCTCTTCATGATCCACAGCACCCCGATGCTAACTACCAGTACTTTGGCGGCTTTCCTGAGTAGTGGCAGCAGATGAACGATGACCTGGCTGCTCTTTTGGTTTCCACGTTGATAAAGGTAGAAAGCTAGCAGATCTACCAATTGATAGCTTAGGTAGGTAAGCGAAAAGGCTGCAAGTCCGCGTGATAGCAAAATCAGACCGCCTTCTACAGCCATGGGAAGTTGGGCCAGGGGCACAGTAATGATGACTAAGAAAGCTACCAGCGCGATGCTTAGGGGGCCTGCCGCAGCCAGGTTGTTAGGGTACCATCGGTTGACAAAATGGTAGATTATCCTGCTGAAAGACCAATGCAGCATTCTATAAGCAATGACGGACAAAAGCAATAACAGAAGCATGCCCACGCACGGCCATAGGTATAGCCCTAGGAAAACGTAGCTCCGCAAGCTGCTGGGCAGCCAGCCCGATAGGCCATCTCCAGCAACGCCGGCCTTTTGCCCTGCCTGAACTACACCCAAGACATTAAGGGCACATAAGGGCATCAGACAATAGTATCCCATATCAAGATAATATAGGTGTTCATATAACTAGGTTATCTTTGCTATGCAACGCTCCAGGGGGCCTTTCGGAGAAGCTTGGGGAGTATACTGCCTGGGGAAACGCATGGGGTAGGTCACGGCTATCTTGCCCTGGCTGATATCAGCAAGCTTACCTTGTAGTAAGTGCCTCTCGGACCTACTCGCATAGTCGATATGCAACTTCCCTTCTAGGTGGTCATATTCATGCTGAACCACTCTAGCAAGCATATCAGCCAGTACTTCTTTTTGTTGCCTCCAATGGGTATCAAAATAGGTAACCACTACCCGATGAGCTCTAGGTACATTTATCCGAATCGTTGGTATACTCAAGCAACCCTCTGCCTGATACTGCGACCTAGTTTTACCATCCAGCTGTAGGCTTGGATTAATATATACCTTACTGCACGACTCGCTCTGCGTGGTTGCTTCCCTGAAAGGGCTGAGATCTACCACAAACAAGCGTAGCGACTTCCCTATCTGTGGAGCAGCCAAGCCTACTCCCTTCGCCTGCTCCATAGTAGCAAACATAGCAGCTACCAGTGCCTGTACATCAGTACCGGGTACTAGGTTTTTGGCTCTTTTTCTAAGCACACGGTCGCCGTAGGCCACAATAGGGTAAATCATAGTTGGTCGTGATTACAGCGCGTTAAAAAGGATTGTAATATTAGGGTAGCACTCAGCTTATCCAAGTTAGCCTTATTGCGCCGGTCCTTTTTCTTTGCTCCCCCTTCTACCATGCCGGCCAGGGCTAGCCTAGACGTGTAGCGCTCATCTTGCCAAAACACGTGCTGTTCTGGGAAAGCTTGTTGCAACATATCTACAAACGTCTTAATTGCCACTTTTAAGGCTGAAGGCCTATGATGAAGCTGCCCAGGCAGACCTACTACAAAAGCAGCTACTTTTTCTCGTTGTACATAGTGCTGTAAGAAAGTCAGCGTATTTATGCGCTGAACGGTAGTCAGCGGCGTAGCAATGATTCTGAGTGGGTCAGTAACTGCCAGGCCTACCCGCTTCAGACCATAATCAATAGCTATTACTCTACTCATGGTGCCAAGGGTTTCTACGAAGATAAGGATTACTTCCTAGGAGTGCACTAGCCTGCATATTTAGCCAATTGTTGGTCGTAAGGGCTTTGCCAAGATAGCTATGAGGTACTACAGGAGCCTCGGAGGATGGTCTGGGGTGTAGCAATCGCCTAAAGACGACACTTAAGATAGAAGATGGGGATTTGGCGCTAGCCAGGGGGAAAAATTATGGGGCAAAGGCCGAAGGCATTGGCGTGAGCGGGAAGCTGTGGAGGATAGTGGCTACGAAGCAGTATCAGAAGCTGTGGCAGGAGGATGTGTACTGAGCAAGTTGGTCTCTAGCAAATCTGGGATTGCTATGCTATAGTGGCTCTCGCGGCCTTGCTTTTTGCATATAAAAGATACAGCGTAAAGTTGCAGTACTCAATGACCCTTTTGGTGGGGAATATTTGGCTTGTAACTGCCTCGTACCTACTTATCGCTTATCAAGAACCTTAACGGTTAGCTGGCTAGCACAGACAAGCTGCTTTTGCTCATCAGTAATCTTAATCTGCCATACTTGGGTAGACTTACCTGTATGGAGCGGTGTAGCTACGGCATACACATATCCCTGGGTAACCCTGCGCATATGATTGGCATGAATCGACAAGCCTACACAATAGTATTGAGCCCGATCTACTGCCAGGTTAGCGGCCATGCTGCCTATAGTCTCTGCCAGTACTACAGAAGCACCTCCATGGAGCCACCCTATGGGTTGCTGCGTTTTCTGGCTCACTGGCATCTTGGCAGCCAAATAATCTGCGTCTATAGCCGTGTATTCAATCCCCAGAAAGCCTACCATGTTCCCTTGGCTCGTAGCATTGAGTTCAGCTAAAGCGATATCAGTAGGAGAACGCATCGTTGTGGATGTTTAAGGTCTGTATAATATACCTTCGTCCGGTAATAGCTGGAATGCAAAAGCCTATTGTTAGGCTCTTCCTACCAGGAGTGACTAGTGCTTGTGCCAACATCCTAGTCACAGCTTCTGATGCTACATACAAGCGGGCGTGTTGGTACTGGTATCCTCCCAAGCTGGGAGTTTTTAGCTTTGTGCCCTCTGCTACGAACAAAATCAGCGAGTAAGACTTTAGCCTTGCTAAGGCTAGCAAGATAGGCATGCAGGTAGGCTGGCCAAACGGGGAGGGGGTAAAAATGATGCAGCGGTAAGTAGAGAAGGTACTGATTACTCTGTAAAGGAGGTGTTCCAGCCACACCTTCCGGTACGGCTACCTTGTTACGACTTAGCCCCAGTCGCTGATCTAACCTTTAACAGCTCCTTAGCTGGCCACTGTCTTTAGGTCCTACCAACTCCCATGGCTTGACGGGCGGTGTGTACAAAGTCCGGGAACGTATTCACCGCGCCATAGCTGATGCGCGATTACTAGCGATTCCAGCTTCATGAGGTCGAGTTGCAGACCTCAATCCGAACTGAGACGTGCTTTGAGGGTTGGCCGCTTGTTACCAAGTAGCTTCCTTCTGTACACGCCATTGTAGCACGTGTGTAGCCCTGGGCGTAAGGGCCATGATGACTTGACCTCGTCCCCTCCTTCCTCCTACTTACACAGGCAGTCTACTT
>JBCCGO010000033.1:0-8207 GCA_039029235.1 Bacteroidota bacterium
CTAATCTACTTTTGTTAAAGTTACAAATACTAACGAGCTAGCGCTACGAGCTAGCGCTATATTTTTACTCTCAAAGATAGGGAAAAACTTCTCGGTGAGCCTAGATTCTCACCTAGTCAGCTGGCGCTGCTACTTAAGTGCACAGGAACTTCTTGTAGCCCAGGCTGGAGGCTTAGTTGCTATGCAGGCTGTTCGTGGCTAGGATGCACTGCGAGTCGCTTGCTGAGTAGGTCGCTAGCTAGCTTGGGGGCTGCTTTGCCTTGGCTTCTTTTCATCACCTCGCCCATGAGCATGCCTAGGATACCTTTCTTGCCTTTGCTGTAAGCAGCTACTTTGTCGGGGTAGGCTGCTATGACTTCTTCTATCAAGGTCTGGAGGGTACTGGTATCTTGCTCTTGTAGTAAGTCTAGCTTCTGGGCAAGTGTTAGGGGTGCTTGGGTGGGATCTTCTAGCAAGGCGGGGAAGAGCTGCTGCGCAGCTACTGAGAAGCTGAGCTGGCCTTGCGCTACCAGGTCTATCAGGGCAGCGAGTGTGGCTGGCCTGAGGGGAAATGCTTGGATGGATACATTCAGCTGGTTCAGGTGGGCTTTTACAGGCCCCATCATCCAGTTGGCAGCAGCTTTGTAGTGAGGGGTTCGCTGACAAAGCGCTTCGAAGAAGTGGGCGATCTCTTTGTCTTCTGTGAGTACACTGGCATCATAGGCTGGGAGCTGGTATTTATGGACCAGCTTCTGGTAGCATTCTTTGGGCAGTAGGGACATATGCTGCCGTACTTGCTCTATCCAGGCCTCGGTCACTACTATGGGCAGTAGGTCAGGCTCTGGAAAGTATCGATAGTCTAGGGCGCTCTCTTTGGTTCGCTGGCTGGTGGTCTGGCCTGTGGCAGCATCGTAGCCCCTGGTCTCGGCCAGGACTGGCTCTCCTGCTGCTAGGACACCGATCTGGCGCGCTATCTCGTACTCAATGGCTAGCCGCACCTGGCTGATAGCGTTCATGTTCTTGATTTCTACCTTCTGGCCTAGGGTGATTGCCTCTCGGGGCATTACTGAGATGTTGACATCGCAGCGCAGCGCACCTTCTTCCATGTTGCCGTTACATACATCTAGATACCGGACCAGCTTCCGGAGCTCGGTCAGGAACTGATAGGCTTCTGCTGAGGTGCGGATATCGGGCTGGGTAACGATCTCTAGTAGCGCTACGCCTGCCCTGTTAAAGTCTAGTAGGGTCTCGTCAGGGACCATGCCATGAATAGATTTTCCGGCATCTTCTTCTAGGTGCATCCGTTGGATCCGGATGGCTTTGTCCGTTCCCTGGGGCGTGGTGATGGTGAGGTATCCTCCCTGGCAGATGGGGGTCTTGTCTTGGGTGATCTGGTAGCCTTTGGGTAGGTCTGGGTAGAAGTAGTTTTTTCTGGCAAAGTAGTTCTCGCGGGTGATGGTGGCCTGGCATGCCAGGCCCATTTTGATGGCTTGTACGATGGCTTGCTTGTTGATCCTGGGTAGGGTACCTGGATGGGCTAGGCTGATGGTGCTGACCTGGGTGTTGGGAGGTGCTCCATAGGTGGTAGGCTCGGGGGCGAACATCTTGCTCTGGAGTAGCAGCTGAGCGTGGACCTCTAGCCCGATAACAGCTGTGTATTGTGGCCTGCTGGCGGCCTTGCTAGGTTCGTTGCTTTTGCTAACTACGGGACTCATATGTGGCTGTAAAGTTATTTTTTTGTCAGGTCCAGGCAGTGGCTAGGTAGCGCTGCCATAGGTCCTGCGCCCTATGGAGCGCTTGGTCTAGGCCGCCCAAGTTTTGGCCTCTGGCTGTAGCAAAGCTGGGCTGCCCTCCTCCACTACCTTGGATGGTCTGGGCTAGCTCTTTGACGACGGTATGGGCCTGGAGTCCGTCCTGGCTGGTATACAGGGCTTCGGTACACAATACGGCGAGGTGTGGCTCCTGGTCGATGGCTGCGCCGAGCACTAGAAAAAGGGGCTCGTAAGATTGTTTCAATGCGAAAGCTACCTGCTTCAGGGCTACTGGATGGGGCAGGGTTGTTTTTGCTATGCATACGTGGATGCCTTGTACGGTCTGTACGTGCTGGCGTAGGCGGAAGGTTGCAGAACGGGCCTGCTCGGCTTGGTAGGCTGCTACGGTTTTGCTGAGGCTTGCCTTTGCTTCAACTAGCTGCTGGGTGGCTTTTACTGGGTCTTTGGGATGGTTCAAGGTTTCTCTGAGCCTGCCTAGGGTAGCCATTTGGGCATCTATAAAGTGCGCTGCTGCGCCAGCTGCCAGGGCTTCGACTCTGCGCGTACCGGCAGCGATAGATGTCTCTGTGGTGATTTTGAAGTAGCCGAGCTGGCCTGTAGCAGGCACGTGCGTACCCCCACATAGCTCCATAGAGAAGCTAGGATCAAAGGTGATGACGCGTACATGCTCTCCATAGCGCTCGCCGAAGAGGGCCGTGGCTCCTAGGGCTTTGGCAGCTGCTAACGGTACCTGGCGTTGCTCCTGTAGGGGTATGTTTGCCCTGATTTTTTGGTTGACGAGGCGCTCGATCTGCCTCAGGTCTTCTGGGCTTACTCTGGCGTGGTGCGAAAAATCAAATCGTAGGCCATGCTCACTGACTAGGGATCCTCGCTGCACTACATGCGGGCCCAGTACTTGTTTTAGGGCAGCGTGCAGGAGGTGGGTGGCACTGTGGTGGCTGGTGATGGATTCCCTTCGCTCAGCATCTACTATGGCCTGCCACGGAGCTTGTGGGTCTTGCGGCAATTGCTGGGTGTAGTGGATAATGAGCCCATGCTCTTGCTGGGTATCTAGTACGGCTATCGTTTCTGCACCAGAAGTAAGTTTGCCTGTATCGCCTACCTGTCCGCCCGATGCTGGGCAGAAGGGGGTCTGGGCTAGTACGAGCTGGTATAGCTGCTGACCGTTCTCTTGGATCGCCCTGTACTGTACGATCTTTGTGGTGGCCTGGAGCTGGTCATAGCCTACAAAGGCTGGCTTTGCTGCTTGGCAGATGATGTGCCAGTCGCCTGAGGTTGTAGCAGCAGCCTGCCTAGCGCGTGTGCGCTGTGCTTGGAGTGCTTGGTTAAATCCTGACTCGTCTACCTGGAGGCCTTTTTCTTGGGCAATCAGCCTAGTAAGGTCTAGGGGGAATCCGTAGGTGTCATACAGCTCAAAAGCAGTATGCCCATCAATGAGCTGCTGGTCTTCTGCTTGCAGCCCCTGGATGATGTGCGAAAGCCTACGTAGCCCTGTAGCCAGGGTCTTGCCAAAGGCTACTTCTTCGCTACGAATCACCTGGGCTATGTGGGCTTGCTGCTGCTGAATGCCGGGGTAGGCTGTAGAGAATTGCTGGGCTAGGACAGCCACGAGCTGGTACATGAAGGGCTGCTCGAACCCTAAGTAGGTATAGCCGTAGCGTACCGCTCTCCTAAGGAGCCTCCTGACTACGTAGCCTGCCTGCGTGTTGGTAGGAACTTGCCCGTCAGCTATGGCAAAGGTCACTGCCCGGCTATGATCAGCCACTACCTGCATGGCAATATTCACGGTGGCTTCTTGGCCATAGAGCTGGTGGCTGGCTTGGCTGATGGCCTGGATGAGGGGCCTAAAGAGGTCTGTATCATAGGTAGATTCCTTGCCCTGGAGTACCATAGCCAGTCGCTCTAGGCCCATGCCTGTATCTACATGTTTGGCTGCGAGCGCTACCAGTTGGCCAGAAGCTAGGCGATTGTATTGGATAAAGACCAAGTTCCAGAGCTCGATGACTTGTGGATGGCCTGTATTCACCAAGTCCTTGCCGTCCTGCCGTTGGCGTGCTTCCTCAGGCCGGAGGTCGATATGAATCTCTGTACTGGGTCCACAAGGTCCTGTCTGGCCCATCTCCCAGAAGTTATCTTTTTTACTACCATACAGAATCCGCTCTTCGGGGATCAGCTGCTTCCAAAGCTCATAAGCTTCCTGGTCCGCTGCTAGGTGCTCGGCCGTATCTCCCCCAAAAACAGTCACGTAGAGCCGGGTGGGCGATAGCTGGTAGCTAGCTGTCAGCAGCTCCCAAGCCCAGGAAATAGCTTCTTGTTTAAAGTAATCGCTAAAAGACCAGTTGCCCAGCATCTCAAACATGGTATGGTGGTACGTGTCTGTGCCTACGGCTTCCAGGTCATTGTGCTTGCCAGATACCCGCAGGCAAGGCTGGCTGCTGGCAGTGCGCTGATAGGGGGCTCGCTGTGGGGCTAGGAAAAACTCTCTGAACTGGTTCATGCCTGCATTGGTGAATAGTAGCGAAGGTTCTCCTGGCTGCACAATGGGCGCAGCGGCAACGTGTTGGTGTCCTTTTTGCTGGAAGAAGCTGATGAACTTCTCTCTAATGCTGTTAGCGTGCACGGTTGGTTGGCAGTTAAGCTGTTGGTATTGTGTGCGAATATTGGCTATGCTGTCTGGCTATTTTTGATAGCCAAAGCTATGCTAGTCCGGCTATTTCTTGAGAATGTGGCTTGGCTAAGATACTACTTTTAGGTTCTTATCCGATGCTGGCTTCTTACATACGTTCTGGCACTGCAATGCCTAGCAGGTGCATGGCTTGCCGGATGGTACGTACTACACATAGCGAAAGGCAGACCCTGAGGTTTCTTTGCTGCAGGACTGGTGCATGGAGTATGGGCAGGTCGGCATAGAGCCTGTTAAAGGCTTTTGCCAGGTCCAGCGTATATTGTGCCATCACCGAAGGGGCTAGGCTGGCTGCAGCTTCCTGGATCTTTTGGGGGAAGATACCCAGCTGGCTGATCACCGCCCGCTCCGCGGCTTGTAGTGGGGTATGTGCATCTAGGGTTGCTGTGTGCGGGTCTATGCCATTTTCCTGGGCTTTGCGCAGGACCGCTGCCAAGCGGGCATGGGTATACTGGATGAAAGGGCCTGTATCTCCCTGGAAGTCGATAGAAGCTTGTGGATCAAATAACAAGCGTTTCTTGGCATCTACCCGTAAAAGGAAATACTTCAGGGCGCCTAAGGCGAGCGTGTGGTGGAGTTGCTGGGCTTCTGGGACTGAAAAGTCTTGGATCTTGCCGAGCTGCTGGGTGTGTAGCGCCGCTGTATGCATCATGATCTCCACAAGGTTGTCAGCATCTACTACGGTACCTTCTCTAGACTTCATCTTGCCAGTGGGCAGGTCTACCATGCCATAAGAGAGGTGTACAAGTTTATCCGCATAGGTCCTGCTTAGCTTCTTGAGGACTTTTATGAGCACTTCAAAATGGTAGTCTTGCTCATCGCCTACGACGTAGATGGACTGGTCAAAGCCATAATCTTGGTAGCGAAGGTCAGCTGCGCCCATATCTTGGGTAGCATACACTGCAGTACCATCTGCCCGCAATACCAACTTCTCATCTAAGCCGTCGTCTGCCAGGTCTACCCATACAGAGCCGTCCGCTTGCTTATAGAAAATTCCTTGGGCGAGCCCCTCGGCTACTATCTGCTTGCCTACTAGGTAGGTCTGTGACTCGTAGTAAGTCTTGTCAAAGGTGATCCCAAGCTGCTGATAGGTAGCTGCAAAGCCCTGGTATACCCAGTTGTTCATGGTTCTCCACAAAGCCCTGACCTCCGGATCGCCTGCTTCCCACTGTTGTAGCATGGTCTGGGCCTCTCGTAATATAGGAACCTGCTCGCTGGCCTGTGCTGTGCTGCCCGGATGCTCTGCTAGTGTAGCTGCTTGTGCTTTGTACATTTGGTCAAACTTGGCATAGTATTTACCGACTAGGTGGTCTCCTTTGAGCCCGGCGGTTGCAGGGGTCTCTCCTTGGCCCCAGTGCTGGTAGGCAACCATGGATTTACAGATGTGGATGCCGCGGTCATTGACGAGATTGACTTTGTGTACTTCGTAGCCAGCTGCCCGGAGGATACTAGCTACGGCATGGCCTAGGAAGTTGTTGCGCAGGTGCCCTAGGTGCAGAGGTTTATTGGTATTGGGCGAGGAGAATTCAATAACTACCCGCCGGCCATTGGGAGGCGCATGGCCAAAGTTTTTACTTTCCCGGATAGTAGCAAGCTGCGCTAGCCACACAGGGTCTGCTATACATAGGTTTAGAAACCCTTTGACCGCAGTATAGCCAGCTACTAGGTGGGTGTTTTCCTTCAGCCACCTCCCTAGGCTGCGCGCTACTTGCGCCGGAGGTTGCTGGCAGCTCTTTGCGAATGGGAAAGTTACCAGGGTATGCGTCCCTTCAAATTCCTGAGGGGTAGGCTGCAGCCGAATGTCTGCTGGGGGGATGGTTATGGCAAACACCTCTTGGAAGGCTTGCTGGATAGCTTCTTGAAGTTGTTGCATTAGGTTCATGGCTTACAAGTAAGGTAGAAGTTCGAAGTTAAGCTATTGAGAAATATCGTGCTGCTAGTCTCCTGCAGGGCAACGCTAAAAAGATAAACAAAAATAGGTAAATCAAAGTCGTGGCTGCTAGCACGGCAGATTGCTATGTATTTCTTAATTTTGTAGCGACCAGCGCACTGCCTGCCTAGCGTACTACCAGGCACTTGCCTGGCTGCTCTGCCGTACCGAAGCTGGCGAGCGATAGCATCAGGGTAATCACAGCCAGGGCTGCAGTATGCACCCCGTAGTAGCTAAGCTGCCTACTACGGCTCGGCCATGGAGATCACAGAAGACTAGCTTACTAACCTACATCATACATGCTGGATAGAACCGTTCCGCCACCTTCACAGTCTGTTACGGACATTACTTTCCCATGGCCGCAATCCATACAGCTGCCAGCAGGCATCCCCCTCTTTGTGCTCAATAGCGGCAGCCAGCCCATCACTAAGCTAGAACTTTTGTTTGCATCAGGCACTTGGTACGAACCTCAGCATGGGGTAGCCTACTTCACAGCCAAAATGCTACAAGAAGGTACCCAGAAGAAGACTTCCCAGGAAATTGCCGCTTGCTTAGACTATTATGGGGCTGAGCTGACCATAGAAGTCAAGCCAGACTATTGTAGCCTCGCCTTAGTAACGCTGTCTAAGTACCTCTCTCCGGTGCTTGCGCTGCTAGCAGAGCTGCTCTCAGAACCTACCTTCCCCCCTGGGCAGCTACAGTTGCTAAAAAACCTCAAAACCCAGGCTATCAAGATCGAAGATGCAAAGCCCCGTCACGTAGCCCGCAAGCAATTTAAATTAGCCATACTAGGCCAGGAGCATCCCTACGGGCAAAACCTTACAGCCGAGGACATAGCGCTGATCGCACCTGAGCATCTGCAGCAGTATTACCAAGGGCGGCTACTAGCAGACTGCCAGGTATTGGTAAGTGGTTCTGTAAGCGACCAGGATATACAGCGCATACAGTCTCATCTACAGCACTTACCCTGGCAGCAGCCTGCAGCGATTGCTCACCCCTGGGCCGAAGCAACTTCTACCAAAGTAAAGATACCTAGGGCCAATAGCTTACAAAGCACGATTCATATCGGGAAAGTATTGTTTCCCAAAGATCATCCAGACTACCTCCCCGTGCGTTTTGTTTGTGACTTGCTAGGCGGCTATTTCGGCTCTAGGCTCATGCGCAACATTCGCGAAGAGAAGGGATATACCTATGGTATTCATGCTGGCATCGTATCGCTCAAGCATACTAGCTACTTCCTCATCGATACGGAAGTTATACAAAATTTTGCCGAGCAAGCCTGCCAGGAAATTTATCGAGAAATTAACACTTTACAGACACACAAGGCAACTCAGGAGGAGTTGCACCAGCTCAGAAGTTACCTACTGGGCGACTTCCTGGTAAGTGTCAATGATCCTTTTTCCATTATGGATAGGTTCAAAGAAGCTCACCTACACGGCTTAGATCAAAATTTCTATCAGCGATTTTATGATACTCTCTACCACATCAGTCCTCAGAGAATCCAGGAATTAGCTAATCAGTATCTATCGCTCGATAGCTTGACAGAAGTATGCGTAGGATAACTGGTGGCGCGATGAGCTTGGCAAATCATGGAGTCCACGACGTTTTGGGCCCGAAGCAGCGCTAGGGTGCCTTGGCTATGTGCAGCGCGATGTAGGAGCAGCAAGACGATTGAGAATGTACACATGGTCAGCCATAATCACTGGAGCATCTGGCGGGCCATCGGTGCTCAGCTCCTACTAGAGCGTGATCTCTTCATGCTTCAAAGCCATTTCCTTCCCACAAAAAGCTAGGCAGACTTGTAACAGCTTCTTGACATGGGCATGGGACTTGGCGTGCGTGC
>JBCCGO010000034.1:0-8205 GCA_039029235.1 Bacteroidota bacterium
GCACAAACCAAGCAGTCACAGTAAGACATAGCGGTGGCATGACCACCTTCCGGTCTGTCGCTCTCCTGTATCTTCTCACCAACGACCCATAGACCTTCTCCCCCTACCTCCAGCACCTGGAGGACACCTTCCAGGGGCCCCCAGACTTCCCCTGCCCGCACCTCGGGTTGCTGTAAGGGGATACCCCCTTGTACCATCTTCTGGGTAAGTCTTGTAACTTCCACCCAAAGTTAGCCCACCATTCTCGGCAAGTATACCGCTATCCGACCTCCCACTTAGGTGTAATCTACCCATCTCCATGCCTAGGCCGTGGCTACAGCGGTTGTGATCCCTTGCCGATAAATTTAGATGTCCAAACAGGTACAAAGTAGCCATCCATAAAGAGTGCTATCGAGAGCAAGCAAACGACGAAAATTACCTAGAATTTGTGTATCTTAGAAAGGTCTGATAAATCTACACTATGAAAGCAAAAAAAGCAGATAACGGCTATTCGGCCGGTAGTATTCAGGTCTTAGAAGGCCTAGAAGCCGTCAGGAAGCGGCCAGCCATGTATATCGGTGATGTAGGCACCAAAGGGCTACACCACCTGATATGGGAAGCAGTAGACAATGCTACTGATGAGTCACTGGCAGGTTATTGTACGAACATCAAAATCCAGATCCATGCAGACAACGCCATAACCGTGTCTGATAATGGCAGAGGAATTCCCGTAGATATACACCCCAAAGAAAAGAAATCAGCCCTAGAAGTTGTTATGACCGTGCTGCATGCAGGCGGGAAATTTGATAAGGGCACTTACCAAGTATCTGGCGGATTACATGGCGTGGGAATTTCCTGTGTCAATGCACTCTCAGCCCATCTCCAGGCTACCGTGCATAGAAATGGAAAAACCTATCAGCAAGCCTACACCCAGGGCGTCCCCCTGTACGACGTCAAAGAAGTAGGCACAACAAAGCTAACGGGTACAACCATCTATTTTCAGCCAGACGCTACCATTTTCACTGCAACTACCTATAGCTATACCACCATTGCTGCCAGACTTCGGGAGCTCGCTTACCTAAATGCTGGCCTCAAGATTGACTTAGAAGATTGGCGCGAGCAGGATGCTCAAGATAACCCTACGCAAGAGACCTTCTACTCAGAAGGGGGGCTACAAGAGTTTGTTGCCTATTTAGATACGACGCGAGAAAAACTCATCCCCAAGCCCATTACTATAGCTGGAGAGAAACATGGCGTAGTCGTACAAGCTGCCCTGAGCTACAGTACCTCCTTCTCAGAAACCATCGTATCCTACGTCAATAACATCAATACCATAGAAGGAGGTACCCATGTAGCCGGCTTCAGAAGAGCCCTGACCCGCACACTTAAAGCCTATGCAGAGCAGTCAGGCTTACTAGAAAAGGCCAAGGTAGAAATTGTAGGAGATGATTTCAGAGAAGGCCTGACCGCTGTTATCTCCATCAAAATAGCAGAGCCCCAGTTTGAAGGCCAGACCAAGACCAAGCTTGGCAATGCAGAAGCTTTGGGAGCCGTAGATACCTGTGTGAGCGAGATATTACAGCACTACTTAGAAGAGCACCCCAAAGAAGCTAGGGGTATCCTGGATAAAGTAGTACTGGCAGCCCAGGCCCGGCAAGCAGCTCGCAAGGCCAGAGAAATGGTGCAGCGTAAAAATGTGCTCACAGGCGGAGGTTTGCCAGGAAAGCTCGCCGATTGTGCTGATAATAACCCAGCAGTCTGCGAACTCTTTCTAGTAGAGGGCGACTCGGCAGGAGGTACAGCCAAACAAGGCCGAGACAGAAAGTATCAGGCCATTTTGCCCCTAAGAGGCAAAATTCTCAACGTGGAAAAAGCACAGGAGCATAAAATCTACGACAATGAGCAGATCAGAAACATGATCATGGGGCTAGGAATTACCTTCGGCACAGCAGAAGGTGCTAAGGCAGTCAATACAGCCAAACTCCGCTATCACAAAATCATTATCATGACAGATGCCGATGTAGATGGGAGCCATATTCGTACCCTCATCCTAACCTTCTTTTATAGATACCTCAAAGAGCTATTAGAGAAAGGTCACCTCTATATCGCATCACCGCCCCTATATCTCATCAAGAAAGCATCAGAAGCACGCTACTGCTGGACAGAAGAAGAGCGAGAAGCTTCCATCCAAAAGCTGGCGCAGAATGGGAAAATCGAAGCTGTGAACGTACAGCGCTACAAAGGCCTGGGAGAAATGAATGCCAAGCAGCTCTGGCATACAACCATGGACCCACAAACGAGGAACTTAAAACAAGTGACACTAGAATCAGCTGCAGAAGCTGACCACCTGTTTGCTATGCTCATGGGCGATGAAGTGGCTCCGAGAAGAGCCTTTATAGAGCAGTATGCTAAATATGCCCAAGTAGACATCTGACGTATGCTCCAGACCCATAATAATGAGCAACCCACCCAACCTGTTCCTGAGCAGGTTAGTAAGTACATTGACAGAGATCTTAGCTGGCTCAGATTCAACGATCGTGTACTCGACCAAGCCAAAAACCCAACCAGGCCACTCTTTGGGCGACTCAAGTTTCTAGCCATCAGCGTTAGCAACCTGGATGAATTCTTTATGGTCAGGATAGGCAACCTGTATAACTACATCGACTCCGCAAAGAAGTACAAACGTCACTGTGCATTACAAAAAAAGTCTTTACGGAGCCAGCTACTTGCAGAAGCCCAAACTTTTGTCAAGAAGCAACACAATTACTATCTCCGAGTACTGCTTCCGAGCCTAACAGCAGAAGGTTATACCCTCATCAAAGACCCTGCCCACCTGAACCCGCTAGCACAGAAGCGCCTCATGCAATACTTTCAGCAAGTCCTCTACCCTATCCTCATCCCCATGGTTTCGGATAGCCACCCTGCTTTGCCTACGTTAGAGAACGGAGCTTTAGTATTCGGTATTGTTACATGGGATCCTGCCCATAAAAAAGCCCATCAAAAGCTGTCCTTCGTTCAGCTTCCCCCACAGCTACCACGCTTCTACAAACTTGACCAAGGTAGCAGCACTTGCCTCATACCCATAGAAGAAGTCGTGCGTATACACTTAGACTGGCTGCTTAAAAACGCAGCTATCCGATCAGCTACACTCTTTAGAATAATCCGGAACGGAGCCTTTTGCGAAGAAAGAAGTGATGGTATCCAAGAGAGCTCTGTGACAGCCGTCAAACGTAAGCTAGCAAGACGCAAGGCAGGTAGGGTAGTGTACCTAGAAATAGAGGATGGACATGACAGCTGGATGGTGGATGTCCTGAGAAATAGGTGGGACATTGACCAAGGCAATATCTTCAGCATACCTAAGCCGAGCCTAGTGGATTTGAGCGGGTTAAAAGAGATCGTATACCATACAGATTTTAACCATGATCGTGTTATAAAACATCTTACCACTCCTCCCCTCACCTATCCAACCAAAGGCTCAAGCGATATCTTCGATATACTCAGGCAGCAAGATATGCTGCTCCATCACCCGTACAACCACATAAACTTGATCATCAACATGCTTGAGCAGGCCGTTGAGGATCCCTATGTACTGGCCATTAAGATAACCCTTTACCGGATAGCTAGGAACTCAACCATTGTGGATGTCCTATGCAAAGCTGCCCAAAAAGGTAAACATGTATCCGTTCTGATTGAGCTACAGGCTCGCTTTGCTGAGGAGCAGAACATACAAGCAGCACAGAAGCTAGCCAAAGCAGGTTGCTTGGTTATTCATAGCACAAGCCATGCCAAGACCCACGCCAAGCTGTTTATGATTGTACGCCAAGAACAGGAGCAAGTACGTCGCTACATACACCTATCTAGTGGAAACTATAACGAGGAAACAGCTCAATTCTACTCAGATGTCAGCCTCATGACTACAAACGAGATATATGCCCAGGATGTTGCCCAGTTCTTTAATTTTATGGCAGGTCATTCCTTTTCCAAATCCTACCAAAACCTCATCGCCGCTCCGTTGAATATTCGCGACCAACTCGAAGCAATGATCCGGCAAGAAATACACAATGTGCAGCAAGGACTGCCCGCTGGCATCGTCTTTAAAGCAAATGCGCTAGAAGACAAAGCCACAATCGATACACTCTACCAAGCTTCCCAAGCAGGTGTACCCATCCAGCTTATTGTCCGAGGCATATGCTGCCTTATCCCTGCCAAGCCAGGACTGAGTGAAAAAATTACTGTACGCGCTATTATAGGCGACTTCCTAGAGCATGCACGTATCTACTATTTCCATAACCAAGCCCATCCTAAGATCTATGTAGGCAGCATTGATATTATGACAAGAAGCTTTGATAGACGCATCGAAGCCCTCTTCGCCATCCAAAACCCGGTGCTCAAGCAACAGGTCACCAGCATCCTAGCTTACAATCTCCGCGACAACGTCAATACTTACTTTATGCAAGCAGACGGGACCTATGTCAAAGAAGAGCCGGGCAGAGGGCCCTCCTTCGATATCCACCGGGCATTTTATAGCGTGACATTAGAGGAAGCAAGCAAGGCAAAGCTGTTTCCCCGGTAGATAGATCCATGGGACGACGTGCTGGATGGCAGGCAACTTGCCTCCCCCTGACCTTTGAGGGTCTTCCTGGCGTATGACCCAATGATTGCTTGCTAGCCTTTCCTCATCTTGCCCTCAACGTGGGCAGACCGGCTATTGATAGTTATGGTGCCAACCAGCATACTAGCTACTTGATGAGGAGACCTCTCCCTTGGTTTTCCGCTAGAAACTCTCCACTTTTGGCAAATAATCAGCACCCTACGCTCCATAGCAGAGCCGCCTTATGAAAATCGTCTCCGCGCTTAAAAAACTACTCAGCGCACCCAAGCACATTGTCATTACCATGCATACACGACCTGATGCAGATGCGCTGGGTGCGTCGCTAGGATTGGCGACTTTTCTTAAACAAAAACAACATACAGTCAGTATTATAGCACCTACGGCCTATCCTAACTTTCTCGCTTGGCTACCCGGCATTACCGAAGTCATTGTTTATAGTGAGGGGCATCATGCACTATGTACTGAACGCATAAAAAAGGCAGACATTATTTTCTGCATCGATTTTACCTTGCTACACCGCATCAACGAGCTAAGCGAAGTGGTTAAAAATGCTACAGCTACCAAAGTCGTCATTGACCACCATCTGGATAAAGAAGATTTTGCTGACTTAGTACTGCGCAGGCCTGGCGCTGCTGCTACTGCCGAGCTGATTTATCAGCTTATCAAGGACCTGGATGCACACATCCAGCTTAACAAAGACATAGCAACGTGCTTGTATGTGGGCATTATAACAGATACCGCATCATTTAAGAATGCCAATACAACCCCACACGTACATCGCGTAGCAGCTAACCTGATAGAACTAGGAGCTGATGTAGCCAGAACCAACCGACTGGTTTATGAGAACAACTCTTTGGACAGGCTCCAGTTCATCAGCTTCGCCATTAGCCAGCGACTTGTAGTGCTACCAGCGTACCATACCGCCTATTTTGCGATCCAGGCATCCGATGCTAAGCGATTTAACTTAACTACAGGAGATACCGAGGGGCTAGTAAATCATGCGCTATCTATCAGGGGTATCGTACTCGCAGCTTTGATTAGCGAAAAAGAAGATGTTATACGGCTTTCTTTGCGTTCTATAGGGAACTTCCCAGTCAATGTGTTTGCCAAAGAACACTTTGCAGGAGGAGGGCATAAGCACGCTTCTGGTGGTACCTCCCATTTGTCCTTGCAAGAAACCACAGCCAAGTTTGAGGCACTAGTAAATGCCCACCAACGCTCCTTAGCAGCAGCCTATGAAGCGTAAATGTATTCCATAGACGCTGGAGCTAGCGCATAAATCAAATATAGGATATGTTTCTTGGAGCAGAAAGTGGTGATGGGTGGGTTCGAACCACCGACACACGGATCTTCAGTCCGATGCTCTACCAACTGAGCTACATCACCCCAATAAAAATAAATACAAGACAAAACTAACGAATCAGCATTTCTACACCAACCCAGGCAAACATACTATGTTTTACATCTTATCTTATCAAGCATATATTGTGCTACACGTACCTGGAAGGTGATCACCAAATTTATAGAACTACTAACTGACCACGCAAAATGTATACTCCTTTTGAACAACTTTCTAGCCAAGCGCGTATCTGGATCTATCAGTCCAGTCGTCCACTAACGTTGCAAGAGCAAGAAGCTGCATTAAGAGCGTCAAAAGCCTTTGTAGCAGGATGGACCTCGCATGGGCGCTCTCTACAAGGCAGTGCCGTGATACGATACCACCGCTTCCTGATCCTAGCGCTAGAAGAAAAGACGCATCAACTCAGCTGCTGTATCATGGATAGCGCCATCGATTTCCTGCGTGAGCTCAAGGATACGCTGTACATAGACCTGCTAGATAGAACCCAGCTAGTGCTCAGTCAGCAAGGTAACACCTGGATGATTCCAATAGCACAAGCAAAAGAGCAACTACAGCAAGGAGCACTATCAGCAGACACATACCTGTTTGATAATACCATTACCCACAAATCAGCATTGGCTGAGCAGTGGCTAGTACCTGTACAGGATTCGTGGCTAGTTAGGAGCCTGCACTAGCTAGTGCTCAGCGTATACCCACGCTACCCTAAAAATAGTCAGCCAGTACACATCCACCCCAGCCCCCTACCCATAAGCTGGCCTATTCTTCCTCTAGGTGCGGCAAGCCTGTAATACCCCCTGATATGATGAACTTCATGGTTTCAGTACTAGAGACGTCCAGGGGGGTAATAGCATCTTTAGGCACAATATATAAATTACCTGAGAAGTTATAAGAATGTGGGAGGTATACAGCCACACTTTCTGGTAGATGAAGCCCTCCAAGGGTTTGTTGTGTAACAAAGCCAAGCCTTTGTACCTGTGGTTGCCTATGCAGTCTCACGAGTACGGGCTTATTAAACTGCGTTTTATTGCCTACAAAGGCAGTAGTCAATTCCTTGAACGACGTATAGATAATGCTAATCAGCGGGATACTGGCAACTAATTTTTCAACGAGGCCCAGGATAGATCTGACGAGCAAGGTAGAGCCTAGGTAGCCCAAAAAAGTAATGAACACTACCAGGCCAGCTATCCCCAGCCCAGGAGTATTTACTTTTACCATACCATCGATCCAGTGGAAGGCTAGGGAGATGATATAGCCCGTGAGGGCAAAGGGCACAATCAATAGCAGGCCCCTAAAAAAGTAGGCCAGTAGGTTACTGAAGAGTTGCTTACCGGGCTTCATAGATACTGCTCTTAAGACGCTTTATCAATACTGCTGCAAGACACAAGCTAATAAAATATCAGCGAATATACGTACGCTGGACAGACCGTTGCTCGGAGTACCTGGGGAATGCAGCAACGATTAAGCCAGAGCGCGAGCCTACCACGTAAAAGGCCCGGCAACAGGGATGGCTCTCGGAGAATAGGCGGCCAAACAACCCATAGCCTACCAGGTGCGCTCTAGCGGGACGGATATAGCCCTGGCCAGTGATTTGGCGTGGCCCAGTGCGGGCCACGCGTGCATTCATCAAACAACCTTGGCTACGCTTACCCTGAATGGACCAAGGCAAAGGCCACTCAGGGCAAGAGGACCGGCTAGCTGGGTTATCGTTTCTAGCTCTGGTCTGGCGCTATCGATTATTTGTTCTAACATCGTTCCCATTACCTTTTTCTTTGGCTTTGTTAGCTGCTCGGCAAACAAATTTACTACTTCTTCCTCACTTTCATAACGGGGATCCAATATACTGAGCACATACAGGAGGACCACCTACCAATAGGGTAGCGCTAACTCAATATTGCTTTATTATGTTAGCAGCGCTCAAGTGGCTTAACTCCCAACATTGTTCATCGTCTCCAAATTTCTTGCACATGGCAGCGGTAGTCAGCCCAACAAAAAAGACTCTCATGAAGGGACCCAGCGTTATAGAAGTATATAATTAACACTACCTATAGCGAGGCTTGCTTTGCTCCCTTGAGCAATCGAGAGACAACAGGCCATGTACCTAGCTAGCTGCCTTTTTGCCGCTGCTACACTGGCTGGGGTGGGTCGTAGCGACAAAGCTTGATTTGCTAGTCAAGAAAAACGTAGTATCTTGCTAAAGATATCACAGCTACCAGGGAAGAGCAGCTACCAAGAGAACTTTTTCTCCCTCATTCAA
>JBCCGO010000035.1:0-6931 GCA_039029235.1 Bacteroidota bacterium
AGCAACAGACGATTCATACCTCTCGTCGATATTTGAATATATTGCATCTTTAGAAAAAGAGGTAGGCAAAGAAGTATACCAGTTTATACAAGCAGTATTCACCAACAAAACAGCAATGATCATGACATACGGCGAACAACTCGTACAACAAGGTGTACAGCAAGGAATGCAACAAGGAATACAACAAGGGATGCAGACCAGAAATTGGGAAATAGCCAGGACGATGCTTCACAACCTACATCTAGGCGTAGATGTAGTCGAGCAAGCCACTGGGCTGAGCAAGCAAGAGCTAGCTAGCCTGTAGGTCGCACAAACCAAGCAGTCACAGCAAGCAGAGGGGTGGCATTACCGCCTTCCTGTCCATCGCTCGCCTGCATCTTCCGACCAACAACGCCTGAGACTTTCTACCCCTCCCTCCTCGGCCTGGGGGACACCTTGCCAGAGCTCCCCAGACCTCTCTTACGCGTACTCGGGCTGCTACAGTGGAGTAAAAGAGCAAACATACGGCCGGCAGGGATTGGTAAGTTTATCAGCCTACTTTTGTAGTTGTTTTAAGAACACATGGAGAAGCCTATAATCATCCTAGGAGCAGGTGACCTGGCCAACGCAGCCCTAGCAATCTTTCAGAAGAATGGGATCGTGGTCTATGGCTTGCTAGCCGAGGATGGGGCACTGCAGCGACAGGAGATCCACCATGTGCCCATACTAGGTAGCCTGGCCGATGAGCAATATCTAGGGCTCTTGGGCAAAGACTGCGAAGCCTTTGTGGCGCTAGACAGCGATGCTGGCCGGCAGCAATGGATTGCTACACTCCGTGAACAAAAACAGCTTTCACTGGTCAATGCCATCCACCCATCGGCGACCTTGGCCGAATCTGTGAGCACAGGCCATGGCAATTTGATCAATGTAGGCGCAAGCTTAGGCCCTGGCGTGACCTTGGGGAGTCACTGTATCATACACACCCATGCCACCATCGAGCCCAGAGCTGTTATCAAAGATTTTGCACAAATAGGAGCAGGCAGCATTATCGGTGCACAAGCTGTGATCGAAGATCATGTTTTTATGGGGATCGGGGCTACCCTGATTGCGGGTATACAAGTAGGGTCAGGAGCTAGCATAGGCGCTGGCTCGGTTGTCCTAGAGCATGTAAGGCCAGGAGCAAGGGTATTGGGCAACCCAGCCAAGCCTTTTGAACACTAGCGTACACAAAGCGTACCACAAGCAGTGGGTAGCCAACCCTTGATGCGATAAGGAAGCAGTGCGCCAGATACAGCACTGAGCTGGCCATACGCTATGAAAGGGCCAGGTATCGTAACCGCTTATGGCCTGGCCCATCGCTCAAGCTTTGGCTGCTGCTAGCATCTGCTCACCCTTTGCGATAGCCTGCCCTATAGTACCTACCAGATGGAAAGCAGACTCAGGCAGATGGTCTAGCTCACCATCTATGATCATGGTAAAGCCCTGGATAGTATCTTCGATGCTGACACGGGTACCCTGGAGTCCTGTAAACTGCTCAGCTACGTGGAAAGGTTGTGACAAGAACCTTTGTATCCTTCTGGCCCGGTATACTACCTGGACATCTTCTTCTGAGAGCTCGTCCATGCCCAGAATGGCAATGATATCTTGTAGCTCTTTGTAGCGCTGTAGCAAACTTTTGACGCGCTGTGCTGTATGGTAGTGTTTTTCCCCCACAATATCAGCACTCAGAATGCGCGAGGAGGAATCTAAAGGATCTACCGCAGGATAGATGCCTAGAGAAGCTATCTTCCGCGAAAGTACGGTGGTAGCATCTAGGTGCGTAAAAGTAGTAGCCGGTGCTGGATCTGTCAAGTCATCCGCAGGTACATAGACCGCTTGTACAGAGGTAATAGAACCGCCTTTCACCGAAGTGATGCGCTCCTGCATAGCACCCATCTCTGTAGCCAAGGTCGGCTGGTACCCTACGGCAGAAGGCATGCGGCCCAGTAGGGTAGATACTTCAGATCCGGCTTGGGTAAAGCGGAAGATATTGTCGATGAAGAGCAGCACATCCTTCCCCTGGCCCTGCCCATCGCCATCGCGGAAGTACTCGGCCGCTGTAAGGCCTGTCATGGCTGCTCTGGCCCTGGCTCCTGGCGATTCATTCATTTGGCCAAATATCAACGTTGCGTAAGATTGCTTCAAGGCCTCTTCGTCTACTTGAGAGAGGTCCCAGTTCCCTTGCTTCATCGACTTTTTAAATGCTTCTCCGTAATTGATAACTCCTGACTCGATCATCTCTCGTAGCAGGTCATTGCCTTCGCGCGTTCTTTCTCCTACCCCAGCAAATACAGATAAGCCAGCGTAGGATTTGGCAATATTATCGATGAGCTCCATGATCACGATCGTCTTGCCTACGCCAGCTCCGCCGAAGAGGCCAATTTTACCTCCCTTGACATACGGTGCTAGTAGGTCGATCACTTTGATACCTGTATATAGTACCTCGGTACTGGTTACGATCTCTTTGAGTTGGGGAGAAGGCCTGTGAATCGGCAGTTTCTTCGCTACTACTGGCTGCCTCATCCCATCGATAGCCTTCCCTACTACATTGAATAACCTACCCCGAATGGCTTCGCCAACAGGCATCTGGATCGGTGCTCCTGTATCTACGACCTTCATTCCTCGCACCAGGCCTTCGCTACTATCCATAGCAATGGTCCTGACGCTATACGCTCCCAATTGTTGTTGGCACTCCAATATCACTTTCTGGCCATGTTCTTTGGTAACTTCTAGGGCATGCAAGATAGGAGGGAGGTCTGCTGCCGTTTCGAAGCTAACGTCCACTAAGGGACCTATTATTTGAGTGATCTTTCCTGTCCTGGCCATACTTGGAAAAAGTTTGTTAGGGCTGATTGGTTCTATAAAGCTAGCACATAAATCTGTTCATTAAAAATGCTGGAGCTAGGTCAGACCTTGCGATACCTGCTGGCATGGCTGGCTAGGTCATGTTTTATGCGGCTAGGGACTGCATGGGCCAGCTTTTAAGCGTAGCTAGGCGTAAATATGATCAAAAAAATCACGATTACATGGCTTGGGCTGACGTGTAGGCTTAGGTATGGATGGCTGGCGTTATACGGCTGGTGTAGCAATATGGTTCAGCGGAATTTATTTATTGGCTCGTAGGCCTGCAGCTCGCTGCAGGCCTACGAGCCAGTGGTATCTTGACTATAAGCTTCGGCCATGCCGGCGGGAAGCGGTAAATATTGCAGCCCATGGCTAGTCAATCTCAATAGCATAGGGCAACCACGCCTGGATTCCTCGCATAGCGTGTAGCTGACGGATATTCTGAAGATAGGGAGCCACCTGGTGGTATGTATTGTCTACAAGCATTTTACCCTGCATATCACTCCAGAGGTTCAGGGCCTCTTCTAGCCAGGTGCTAGCTGGGGGGTAGTATGAGACCGTGTATGCCCCTGCCAAGGAGGCCAGATCAGCGGCTTTTTCAATAGCATTTTCTAGGCTACCCAGCTCGTCCACCAAGCCATGCTCTTGAGCGAGGCTTGCAGGCCAAACCCTACCTCCCGACACGCGTTCTGCCTCTGCTGGGCTCATTTGTCTACTGGTGGACACCAGCGCTACAAACTGTGTATAAGCTTGATCAACCATGCGCTGTATCACGTCTTTTTCATGAGCACTCGGTGGCCTGGTCATGCTCAGCAAGTCTGCTGATGGCGCGGTTTTGACACCATCTACGGTGATGCCCAGCTTGTTGCTAAGCAAGGAGTCGATGGTGAAGTAAAGACCAAAGACACCGACAGAACCTGTGATAGTCGTAGGATGGGCTATGATGTAGTCACAAGCCAACGCCAAGTAGTATCCTCCTGAGGTTGCCACATCACCCAGAGAAGCTACGATAGGCTTACAGGCTCGGGTGAGCATCAGCTCCCTCCGCATAGTATCAGAGGCTAGCATGCTTCCTCCAGGAGAGTTGATTCTAAGGACTATTGCTTTGACCTGAGGGTCTTCTCTAAGTCGCTTCAGATCCCTGACAAAGGTCTGGGTGCTGATACTACCAGGTTGCGCAGGGTCATCCGTAATAGAGCCTGACGCTACCAATACAGCGACTTGCGTCTTCGGTGATTTTGGGACCTGGTTTACTTTAATATACTTGTTGAGGCTTACATAGGTTACCGCATCCCTTTCAGCTAGCCCCAGCTTGGTTTTCATCCACGCTTCGGCATCATCAGCGTATCCTACCTTAGTGATTAGCTGAGCCGCATGCGCTTCCTGCGGGTCCTTAATAGCTAGGTCATTCACCATCTGACGCAAGGATGTGGCTGAAAGGCCTCTATCAGTAGCGATTTTATCGATCAAGTGATCGTATAGCGTGCTTAGGAGTACCTCGTACTGGTGTTTGCTAGCCTCACTCATGGCACTTCTTACCAAGGGCTCTGCGGCACTTTTGTACTGGCCTGCTACAAATACTTGGGGTTCAACTTCTAGCTTCTCCAGGAGACCTTTGTAGAATAGAACTGCTAAGCTAAGTCCATTAAGCAAGAAAATACCAGCAGGATGTGCCATTACCTCATCAGCCAGAGAAGCTAAATAGAAGGTCTTCTGAGTGTACGCCTCGCTATAGGCTATGACAAACTTCCCAGTAGCTTTAAAAGCCTGTAAAGCCTCCCTGACTTCGGCCAGGCTGGCCCAGCCTGCTATCAACTGCTTTACCGATAGGTAAATACCTTTGATATGGGGATCTTTTTGGGCATTCTTGATCGCTGCTTTGAGCGCTACAAGATCGATCAGCTGCTCCCTTTTTTCTACCAAAGCTGGTAGCGGATCCCTAGATACATATTCTACTAACTTCCCCGACAGCTCTATACGCAAGACAGTCGGGTCAGCAAGCTTGTCCGGCTTTGGCTGGCTGCCAAACCACACCGCACTACTGAGGGTAAGGCCTACAAGCAACCCAAGGGCTAGAAAGAATCCGAGTGTGGTGGCCAATACTTGTTGGGAAAATCGTCTCATAGTATACCATTATTCCAGGCGCTAATTATGCTCAGCCGCTCCAGCACAAAGCCGAGCGCTTATCAAAACCGCGTCTGCATCGCATGCTCGCTAGCTACATCAGTTGGCTAGTAGCGGGGACAGGATTCGAACCTGTGACCTTCGGATTATGAGCCCGACGAGCTACCTCTGCTCTACCCCGCGATCTCTACACAAGCCGTATAATCACCAGCTTTTCAGGCAATTGGTTGAGCTTACCATTTAACTAGCCCAGAAGCACCTGGTGCGTACGGAACGTTAAGATAAAGAATTTTTCGTAGTTTCCGCATAACCTCTATCTTTTTTATGGAACAACAACCTCACAAAGCAGGATTTGTAAGCATTATCGGCAGGCCTAACGTAGGCAAGTCAACCTTGCTGAATACGCTAGTAGGGGAGCGGATCGCCATCACAACGCCCAAGGCCCAGACAACGCGCCACCAACTACGGGGAATCTGCCATGGGAGCAACTTCCAGGTGGTATACACCGATACGCCCGGTATACTTACCCCTACCTATGCGCTGCAAAAGCACATGATGCAGGCTGTCTATGACGCACTGGCAGGTGTAGACGTACTACTCTGGGTGGTAGATGTGTATACGAAGTATGACCAAGCTGAGCTCCCAGCCAGGATACGCGCAAAGGCCATCCCTACGCTACTGCTCATTAACAAAATAGACCTAGTAAGCACTGCCCAGCTAGCAAAGATCATGCATGACTGGAAAGCACGGGCCAGAGTCAGTGCCATTATCCCCATCGCTGCCCTACAGTCACTGAATACAGCACAAGTCTTAGAGCACATCTTGGCTTATTTGCCTGAGCACCCCCCTTACTACCCCAGCGACATGCTCACTGACAAGCCGACACGTTTTTTTGCTGCAGAGATTGTTCGCGAACAGCTGCTACGCCACTATCGCCAAGAAGTTCCTTATAGCACCGAGGTAGTGATCGAATCCTTCAAAGAGACAGAAACCATAGTCAAGATCAGCGCCACCATATACGTAGAGCGGGCTAGCCAGAAGGCTATCTTGATTGGCCATCAAGGTAAAGCGCTCAAGAAAGTAGGCATAGCAGCCCGGCAAGTCCTAGAGCAGTTTCTTGGCAAGCGCGTATTTCTGGCCCAGCATGTAAAAGTACTGGCCGGGTGGCGCAACAAGGAGCAGCTATTGCAGCGATTGGCCATCTGAAGCAAAGTCATAACCAGTGCCCAGGCGTCGTCAGTCGCGTACGCCATACTTACGAACTAGCTATCTCCAGACTCAGAAGAAGATCTACAACGAAGCATACAACAATTCGTGTACAGACCAGGAAGCTGCAGGTTCCCTAGAACATGCTTCCCAGCCCTCCTGTAGGCATAGATAGCATTCAGCGGGCTTGTGGAGCTTAGTAGGGTAGCCTCAAACCAACTGCAAGCCGACAGACCAACCCAGCCTTACAGAGCTTGCCAAGCCTCACCCACGCCACTGGTCTCCAGCAAGAGCTCGCATCTAGCTAGAAGCCCTAGCGCACCAGGTGAGCACTTGCCATTGCCAAGAAGATGTATGCGCTACATTTGCAAGTAGAGAAGGCAAGCCAGTCAGTCTTGATACCATAGTGCAGCCTAGCGCCATGAATAGGCCTTTGAGAACGCACCGGTACTTAGCTAGAAGACAGGACTTGCCAGCATAAAATTTTTGCGTGAAATTGATTCACTTACTTGGAAGCTACTCAGTGAACTTTTGTGATAGTCTTGAAGCTAATTTAAAACCGAACATAACTATCTAGCACCATGAAAAGTACGAACTTCTACACCCAAAGCCATCGAAGCGCGGCCAGGGTATTATTTATAGTATGGCTGCTCACGAGCTGTAGCCCAGACGCCACCCTAGCTGCCCCCGAGGGCGCGGGAGCTCTGGTGAGCACAACCGCAACGAGCTCTCTAGACCA
>JBCCGO010000036.1:0-6120 GCA_039029235.1 Bacteroidota bacterium
GAAGGGCAATAACTGCAATGGGCTACGCTGCGAGAATCTGTACATGGTTCTTATCGTTAAGAGGGTTGCTAGGATACAATTGTGCTTCAGTAATGCGCTTGTCAGCTATTTCCTCTGTATATGTCCTCGACTCACTCGATTGGGGATGGTGGGGTATACCTAGCAAAATCACTTTCCCAAGGATAGAGCCACTAGTCGATGAATAAATCTAGCGCAACCCTATCGGCCAGGAGCTTTCCAGCTGTTGTTAACCAGAGCGTATCCGCTTGTATACAGGCCAAGCGTTGGCGAAGAAGCTGGCTTAGATAAGTTCCTTTTGCCTGTTGTAGATCATACTGGTAGTGGCTTTTGAGCCAAGCCAGATCGCAGCCCCATTGGGTGCGCAAGCGGGTCATGATATACTCATTGATGTGGTCCTTGCGCTTCAGGACCCGCGTGGTACTAGGGATGATGCCTTGTTGGATGCTTTGGATATAGCGTTGATTGTGTGCTACGTTGTATTGCCGAGCCACTCCATTGTAAGCGTGTGCGCCAGGACCTACGCCTAAGTAGCTTCCTTGTTTCCAATAGTTCATATTATGTTGGGCATGGCAGAGCGGCTGGTAGAAGCTGGTTACTTCATAAGCTTCATAATGATAGGCAGTTAGTACATCTACCAGGATTTGAAAGTGCTGGGCAGCTACCTCGTCCGCTACAGGCTGCAGCCTGCCCTTTTGCTGCCATCGACCAAAAACCGTGTTGGGCGCTATTGTAAGGCAGTAGGCGGCGATATGCGGGGGGAGTAGCTGCGTGGCTATGGCTAGGTCTTGTCTCCATAATGACTCAGTCTGCCCTGGGATAGCATATATCAAGTCTATGCTGATATTTTCGAAGCCTGCCTGCAAAGCTAGTTCTACGCTAGCTATGGCCTGGGCACCATCATGGATTCTGTGCAGGTAACGCAGGAGTACATCTTGAAACGACTGTACTCCAAGGCTCAGCCGATTGATGCCTGCTGTGCGCAGAGCTTGCAACTTCTCCAACGTTAGGTCATCGGGATTAGCTTCTAGGGTAACCTCTACTGGCTCAGCTAGTGGGAAGTAGCGAGTTATTTGGGTTAGCAAGGCCGCTACTTCATGGGATGCAAGCAGCGAAGGGGTGCCGCCTCCTAGGTAGATGCTGGCTACCTGGGCCTGACCTAGGTAGTGCCGCTGTATGCTCAGCTCTTGTTTGATGGCCTGGAGCAGCGGGTCTCTAAGCTGGAGATTGGTACTAAAATGAAAGTCGCAGTAGTAGCAAGCCTGCTTACAAAAGGGAATATGGATATAGATACCAGCCATGTTAGCAGCATCAGGGTTATAAGGCATGCCCGGGCCTTCTACAAAGGATGGGCTTACGGCCAAGCTACTGCCGCACTACGTGTATACAGGACGCTGCGTACTCAAACGAGTACCGATGGGTACAAAAATAAGTGGACGAAACCGTTGGGCTAGCCTTAGGGAAACCCAGAGCTCTTAAAGACTTAAGAGGTACAGCGGCGTTGTGTAGGTAAGTATAAAAATAATGTGCTCCCTCCAATCGTGAGGTCTGATAAAAAAATTATGGATGTTTAAGCTGGAGTTACCTATGTTTCAGAAGCGTCAATGCTATTTACTACCAGATACTAACCCTAACTAAATGTAGATCATGAACAGAATTAACACAACAATCGTTCTATTTTTCACCCTATCACTAGCCTCCCACACTGCTATGGGCCAGCAAAGCTCTGATGGGGCCACTGAGTTGTCTTCCTTGCCTGCAAAAGAACAGCAAAGGGTAGCTACGCTCCAAGAACTAGCCAACACCTTATCAGCACACTACCAAGCACATCGCCCAGCAGACAAAGCTCAGTATGACCATGAACACTTTGATCCACTGCACTGGCTAGCGTATGTAGGTGATTCGCCAGAGGATGGCTACCTGAAGAAGTCAAGGGCCACTTTACTGCTATAGACTGCGCCCAAGACATCCCTCTATTAGTCAAATCAGGCATAGATGTCAATGCAGCCACACCTAAAAGCATAACGCCATTGATGATCGCTACCTCCAAGGGCCATACGAATGTCGTGAGACAGCTACTAGCGTGTACTGAAATCGGGGTAAATGCCCAGACTGAGCAAAGAGCTACGGCGTTGATGCTTGCTGCCTCTGAGGGCCATGTGGATATTGTAGAGTAGCTACTAGCATGTCCAGAAATCGAGGTAAATGCTCAGACGATCCGAGAAGAAACAGCGTTGATACTTGCTGTATATAAGGGCCATGCGGATATGATATTGTGAAACAGCTGCTAGCATACTGACCTGGCCATATGGGTAGCTGGTAGTTCTGCTGCCCAGGTCTGGAATATCAACTTCTGACCAGGACACCATCCAGTTTGCTAGTAGCTTAACTTCTAGATAGATTGCCGCGTACAAGCCTAGGGAGCATAGTTAACGCGCCCTACTGTATTCTGCAGTAGCTTGGCTAGCAAGTAACGTAGAACAAGTAACGTAGAAGTAGTAACTTAGCAAGTGCGATAAGCACTAGATCACTGAAAATTTCGCTGTGCTATGTATAACGACCCAGCTTTAGATGGCCTTTATCTAGGCAAGATAACGACAGACTTTGTACAAGTAGCCGATAGGCTGCAAGAGGCTTCTTACTTAATGAGGCGGCGAGGCTATGTCTATCCTATCTTCCCTGCTGCCCCAGCAGCGATTCGTCTGGGAGCTTTACTAGTTGATCGAGGAGAGCTGGACAATCAGTGGCACTATTATGTCACCTACTTAGATGCCTTGGTGAAGTGCAAGTTGGTAGCTGAGAATAAAGTAACGGCTTTTAAAAGTACTTACAAGGATCCGGATGAGTTTAGCTGCTTGCTGGTGGTAGACCGGGAATTTGCCAAATTTGTGTACATTCCCTACCCAGTAGACTGAGGTGGAGTGCTACTAGACCGATGGATCAGCTGACCTACAAGGCACAATACGATAGCGCGCTCACACGCCAGGCAGTACGATAGGAATACTCGTGATGAAACTCGCTACCAGCCAGTATCCTCAGCCCAACCTCATCTTAGGTCCTAGAGCGATCATGGAGGCTATCCAAGCAGGGAAGGGTATTGATAAAGTCTGGATAGATAGGGCTGCCAAAGGTGCTTTGCGTCGAGAACTCCTCTCCTTGGTTCAGGAGCAGCAGCTTGCCTATAGCCAGGTGCCTGTGGCTAAACTGAATAGGCTAGCTACCCAGAAACACCAAGGCGCTGTTGCTCGGCTGGCACCAATTGGCTGGGCCTCGCTCAGCCACGTAATCCAAGCAAGCTATGAACAAGGGCGCGCTCCTTTGGTCCTGATACTTGACAGCGTTACAGATGTTCGGAATCTAGGAGCCATTGTGCGTACAGCCGTATGTGCCGGCGTCGATGCGATCGTAGTTCCTAACCAAGGTAGTGCTGCTATAGGCGGCGATGCCATGAAAACTTCGGCAGGAGCCCTGGCCCACGTACCTATTTGTAGGGCAGGAAGTCTCTTAGCTACCATCCAGTACCTCCAAGCAAGTGGCTTACAGGTAATGGCTTTTCATGACAAAGCTGCTACCTCGCTGTATCAGACTGAGCTCCACATGCCCCTAGCTATTGTAGTGGGCAACGAAGAAAAAGGCATTAGGGCTGAGCTTCTCCAGAGCGCAGACAAGCAGGTAAGTATCCCCATGGTAGGAGCTATGGGCTCGCTGAATGTCTCTGTGGCAGCCGCTGTTGTCCTGTACGAAAGCTTCCGGCAACGACAAGACTGACTCGTAGCTAAAGAGGTCGACTGGAGATGGGGCCAGTGTTCCAGCTACTAGTCTGCTTAGTAAGCTTGTGCAAATGCTACCCGTTGCTTAGCCGGCCTGCCAGTATATAGGCAGACTCCTGGATCTGCTGGGGCATCTAAGGGAATACAACGAATGGTAGCCTGGGTCTCGGCTTGTATCTTTTTTTCAGTAGCTGTTGTACCGTCCCAGTGTGCCATCACGAACCCTTTTTTCGTGGCTATGGCTTCTTTAAACGCTGCATAGGTATCAACATAGCTAGTATGGGCTTCCATAAAGTGTTGGGCTCGGCGATACAGATTTGCTTGTATATCTTTCAGCCCAGCATCTACTGCTGCTACCACACCGCTGACACGGGCCATACTTTTTGCTTTGGTATCTCTCCTAGCTAGCTCTACTGTATTGTTGGCTAGGTCCTTGGGGCCGATAGCTAGCCGTATAGGCACGCCCTTGAGCTCATATTCGGCAAATTTCCAACCTGGCCTATGGGTATCGCGGTCATCAAGCTTGGCAGCTATGCCTTGGGCGCTGAGCTGTGCTTGGATGCCAGCAGCCTGCTTTACAAGGACAGTACGCTCCGCTTGGCTGGTATAGATAGGGATGATGACGACCTGTATTGGTGCTAAGCGTGGGGGCAGCACGAGTCCATCATCATCTGCGTGGGTCATGACTAGGGCTCCAATAAGGCGCGTGGTAATGCCCCACGAAGTACCCCATACATAGTCTAGCTGGCCAGCTTGGTTAGTAAAGGTCACCTCGAAAGCCCGAGAAAAATTTTGCCCCAATAGGTGAGAAGTTCCTGCTTGCAGTGCTTTGCCATCTTGCATCAAAGCCTCGATGGTATAGGTCTTTTCAGCACCAGCAAATTTCTCGTGTTCTGTCTTGGTGCCTTTGAGCAAAGGCAGGGCCATGTAGTCCCTGGCAAAGTCATCATAGATATGGAGCATTTGTAGGGCTTCTTGTTGTGCTTCTTCTTGCGTGGCATGTGCAGTATGGCCTTCTTGCCATAGCACCTCAGTCGTTCGGATAAAAAGCCGAGGACGCATCTCCCAGCGTATCATGTTGCTCCACTGGTTGATCAGCAGGGGCAAGTCTCGGTAAGATTGAATCCAGTTTTTATAGGTATTCCATACAATGGCTTCGGAGGTAGGGCGGATGATGAGCTCCTCTTCTAATTTTGCTGTGGGGTCTACAGCGATCCCTTGATGGGGGGTTGTACGCTTGAGTCGGTAGTGTGTCACAACAGCGCACTCTTTGGCAAAACTGGCTACATGGTCTGCTTCTTGGCTGAGGTAAGATTTGGGAATGAGCATGGGGAAGTATGCATTTTCATGGCCGGTTGCTTTGAAGGCTTGGTCTAGCGTAGCCTGCATTTTTTCCCACAGTGCATAGCCATAGGGCTTCATAATCATACAGCCGCGGACAGGAGCATGCTCAGCCAAGCCTGCTTTCCTGACCAGTTCATTATACCACGCTGCATAGTCAGCTTGCCTGCTAGGTAGTTGCTCAGCCATAGTGTTGTAGGGTGGTTAGCTAGAAATTGTGCTAATATACTATCTTCATGGGCCTCATCATAGGGGAAGCTAATTATATATTAGCAATACCCTCGTAAAAAAACAGCAAAGGGCAGCTGTATGGACTGCTTATGCTCGGCGAGCAAATCGTGTTGTTGCGCATGTAATAGGAGAAGGGGAAAAAGCAGCCATGCAATTATATAACCAGGTAAAGCGTAGCATCCCTTACATTAGCTGCAGCTCGACAGATGCTAATAGCTGCTATGGCTTAGCCTTTGCTGAGCATAAAGTAAAAGAGCTTCATATTACAACCAAAGCAGAGACTCACTTAATAGAGTCAGCCAATAGCAGCATTCGTGATAATTTGGTTCGTTTCAATCGTCGTAGCAAGCGATTCTCTAAGTCTTGGGAAATGTTAGCCTATACCCTGCTCTTATTTTTCAATCAAGATCAAATCAATACGGCAGTATATAGTTAGCACTCCCCTTATAGCGACCCTAACTGTGCGCAGGAGAGGTCTGGGGCCCCTCGCAAGATGGCTCCCAGGCCGAGGAACGCAGGGAGCAGCAAAGCTAAATGAGCACACTCACTGGCTGCTAGCTAAAAGCCCTGCGATAGCCTAAAAAATTCTAGGAGCTGTTGCATGATCCTTCTAAACCAATGCATGATCCTTCTAAACCAATCTTGGATGCCATAGCTAGGCTGAGATGCTTTCTGAATTAATTTCTGAAAGCGCTCCATATCCTCATGAGTTATCTCCTGACCATCTTGTGGCCACGCTTTGGTCTTGCCAGCTCCAAGA
>JBCCGO010000037.1:0-5784 GCA_039029235.1 Bacteroidota bacterium
CCCACATGGCCTTCTCTTCCAGGTAATAAATGGGCGATTTTAGCAAACTGCTCTGTTGTTAACTCATCTCTACGATGCATTGTTATCGTTTATGATTCGTTTTTTGCCACAAAGATACTAAAATAATTGACAGCACTACCTGGTCTTGTTGTAAACACCGACTATCTTTAATATCTTACTTCAGTGTCTTACCTGATGCAAATAGTAAAGATATCCAGATTTACAGCATATATCCACATTCCCTATGCTAGCCGAAGCCAAGGCCTTCCTGACAAGGCACTTCCAGAAGCCTGAAAACGGGCTAATGCAGATTATCCTTATCCATGGGCTTATTTTCGTCTCCTTGCTACTCATCAAAATTTTGCTCATACTAGCCGGCTATGAAGCGCGCTACCAAGCCCTCTATCAGAGCCTAAGCTTGCCGGCCTCTTGGCAGACTTTCTTGTACCGACCTTGGAGTATTTTCACCCACTTCTGGATACAAGAGTATTTCTGGAATACTTTTTGGAGCTTATTGCTGCTAAATGCTTTTGGACGCCTGATTATGAACTCCTTAGGTAGCCCACACTTAGTAGCCTTGTATGTACTAGGAGGCATAGCAGGAGGCAGTGCTTTCTTGCTTTTGTATAACCTATCGCCTACCTTTCGAGGCACTAACCCAAACCTAGTGGGCACAACAGGTAGTCTCTATGCCGTGATGGCAGGAGCCGCTGTGATAGCACCTCATCTTACCTTGCGGATGCCTTTCATAGGCCCTATCCCCATTCGGTACATCGTAGCAGGGTTACTATTGCTTTCATTTTTAGAATTATCTAGCCGACGACCAGCTATAGCCATAGCCAACCTAGGAGGCGCTTTGCTGGGCTATGGATACGTGCAGTACTTGAGCAGGCTACGTAAGCTAAGCTCCTTCTTAGCAAGCTGGTACAAGCTCCTTATGAAACAGAGCGCACACAAGGTGACTGATAAGCCCGAGCCAGCTAACTCAACTAAAGCAGTAGCTTACCCAGCCAGCCAGGAGGACGTCGATGCCATCCTAGAGAAGATCGCTGCCTCAGGCTATGAAAGTCTAACCCAAGAAGAAAGGCAACAACTATTTCATGCAGGGCAGTAAATGCTGCTCACTGAGTATGGCTGACTGAGGAAACCAGTCAGGATGAAAGAAAAAATGCTTCAAATGGGAGCAAGGAAAAACAGGACAAATACAAAAAATAGTCAGCGAAAAGCATCCTATGGCAGATCTACTGTACACATTTTTTTGAGATACTATTGCTAGATAAGCTTAAGGAGTTGCTGTAGACCAGCTGGGGCGTTGTGGAGCTTTGCAGCAAACCTAGCACGGCCCTACCCTGGCTGTTCGGACGAGTGCTGCCTCGCATTTAGTACATTTTCTAGGCCTGGCTAGCAGGACCTAGCTGGCTGGCTATCGATCAGCTATTGGACAAGTATATAACCTGACCTCAGCAGTATTGTCTTGGCCAAGGGCCCCTGGGAAAATCCTAGGCGTGTAGCTAGCTGGTGTGCCTTATCCCCCTTAACCAGCGCGCTAGCATCGCTGCCCACACTAGCTCCATCTAGGGGGCACACGCCAGTGTTTTCTGGAAGCTGGGCTACCGACCCATTCGCAAGCGTTGCAAATGATACCTGTTAAGCCTAAATTTGGCAGCAGGTATAGACCAGGGGGAGCTCGAGCGCCGACAGCCTGATAACCTGGTCAATCAACTACAACAGAGGTCTGGTGGTTCAGCTTGGTTAGAACGCCTGCCTGTCACGCAGGAGATCGCGGGTTCGAGTCCCGTCCAGACCGCTCTGAGTAACACACTGAGCATGATCTAAAGTAGATGTAAATATATAACCCTGTGAGCTGAAGTATCTAGATGCCAAGGGCATACAAGAAGAGAGTGCAGGAGCATCTGTTAAGCAGATACTACGATAAAGTACTCCCTTGGACCAAGTTCTCAGCACTGAGACAGAGCCAAGTACAGCTCAAGCACCTACAAAGTGCATAAGCTTGGCGTCACGGCATATTCTTAATGTATAGCGCGGTGTATTTTATGGCTTCGAGTGTCTAGGCACCTCCTAGATGAGTCCACCTTAAAGGACAAAGCTGGCCTCCCAGCAAGCATACCCTTTGATGCTGCTACCTACTAGTGCCCCTTTGCTGCAGTTTTTTGCAAAGCTCTATCCTGGTCTCATCGCCTCTCTAGCCTGGAGTAGTCAGGGACAGTAATATACACCGACACCTAGTGGCTCTGTTTTCATTATACCAAGCAGATATTAGGACTCGTGCATGCCCATATAACAGCACCCATATGCCCAAAAACCTAGTTATTGTTGAATCACCAGCCAAAGCCAAAACCATTCAAAGCTACCTAGGCAAGGACTACGAAGTTGCCTCCTGCAATGGCCATATCAGAGACTTACCCAAAAACAACAAAGCTATTGATGTAGCGCAGGGCTTCCAGCCCACTTACGAAGTCAGCAAAGGCAAGCAACAGGTCGTCACAGAATTAAAAAAACGAGTCCGTAAGGTAGATCAGGTATACCTAGCTAGTGATGATGATCGCGAGGGAGAGGCTATCTCTTGGCACCTGAGAGAAGCTTTGGCACTGCATGAGGCGAAGACACGAAGAATAGTCTTCAGAGAGATTACCAAGCATGCCGTCCTCAAAGCTATTCAAAACCCCAGAGCCATCGATCTAGCCCTAGTAAATTCACAGCAAGCTAGGCGTGTGCTAGACAGGCTTGTCGGCTATGACTTGTCGCCACTACTCTGGAAAAAAATTAAACCAGGCCTATCAGCAGGTCGTGTTCAGTCCGTAGCTGTACGCATGATCGTAGAGCGAGAGCGAGCCATCATTGCTTTCGAACCAACAGCTTACTTTGTTATAGCAGCCCTGCTTGCCGTAGATAAAGATCATTACCTACATGCTGAGCTACTTGAGCGACTCAAGACCGAGGCAGCAGCCTATCAGTTTCTCCAGCAGTGCATAGGTGCTACCTTTGCCGTCCAGGCCCTCGAAAAGAAACCAGCCAAGAAGTCTCCCCCTCCTCCCTTCATTACCTCCACGTTGCAGCAGGAAGCCAGCCTTAGACTAGGCTACACAGTCACACGTACCATGCTACTAGCCCAGAACCTCTACGAGGCAGGTAAAATTTCTTACATGCGCACAGACGCTGTATACCTGGCGGCAGAAGCTGTACAAGGGGCTCAGCGAGAGATTCAAGCGGCCTATGGAGCTGACTATTTCCAGGCCAGGACATATACAACCAAATCAGCCACTGCGCAGGAGGCCCACGAGGCTATCAGGCCCACCGACTTCTCGCAGCGGACCGTAAGCCCAGATACCAGCGAGCAGCGACTCTATGAACTGATCTGGAAACGTGCTATTGCCTCTCAAATGGCTGATGCTCAGCTAGAGAAAACTACGGCTACCGTTGCTATCTCTACCACGCCCCAAACCCTGGTAGCTAAAGGAGAAGTGGTCAAGTTCGAAGGATTTCTTAAAGTATATACCCCCCACCGAGAGGAGGGAGAAGCGCAAGCCACCGTGCTACCTCCCCTTACCATAGGTCAAGTGCTAGCCCTAGATCACATGCAAGCTCGCGAACGCTTTACCAAGCCTCCGGCTAGATACACGGAAGCCAGCCTAGTGAAACAGCTCGAAGAGCAAGGCATCGGCCGCCCCTCCACCTATGCGCCCATTATTGGCACCATCCAGCAGCGGGGCTATGTCATCAAAGAATCTAGAGACGGCCGGGAGCGCGCCTACCAGCTACTAACCCTCCGGAACAACCAAATCCAGGCAGAAAAACGTACGGAAATAACCGGTACAGAGAAGCAAAAGCTATGCCCTACAGACACTGCCCTGGTCGTGAATGACTTTTTGGTGTCGCACTTTGCGGAGGTAACGGACTATGGCTTTACAGCTAAGATAGAGCAGCAGCTAGACGAAATAGCAGCAGGGGATAAAGAGTGGGATAAGATGCTAGCTGCTTTTTACCAAGACTTTTGCCCCAAAGTAGAGCAAACAGCCCAGCTCGATAGGACTGCTCTCGATACCTCCAGGCTGCTAGGTACAGAACCCACTACGGGCAAGCCAGTCATAGCACGGCTGGGTAAGTATGGTCCCTTGGTGCAGCTAGGTGATAGCGATGCTGAATCCCCTGCTCGGGTTGCTAGCCTGAGAAAAAACCAACGGCTAGAAAATATAACACTCGCAGAAGCCCTTGATCTCTTCAAACTACCTAGAGAGGTGGGCCAGTGGGAAGCCACCCCCATAGTTGCTAACGTAGGCAGATATGGTCCTTATATCAAGCACCAAGACCGATTCTATCAGCTTGGTAAGGAAGATGATCCTTTGAAAATCACCCTGGAGAGGGCTATCGCGATCATGCAGGCCAAGCGCCAGGCAGATGCTAAACGCCTGATCAAAACCTTTGACCAAGATCCTGCTATCCAAGTCTTAAACGGACGCTGGGGACCTTACATCAAGGTGAAACGCAAGGATGGCTATCTTAATGCGCGCATTCCTCCAGAGATAGATCCAGCACAGCTAACGCTGCAAGACTGCCTCGAACTTGCTGAGAAAGTCGCTGCAAAAAAGCAGCCTAAAAAGAAGCCAGGAAGATAGGCCCATAGTGCATCTTACCAGCAACTTCGACCAACCATATCCAACCCTGTAGCGCCAAGGCGGTAGTGTCCCAAAAAGTGTGTAAAGTAGGGCCTTCATAGGGTTCATATCACTGATTATTTTTGCACTTATCCTGCTTTGCACTACTCCCAGCTAAAACACCTCTTGACCTAACTGATTGACCTTATAGCCGTAGCTCCTACGACTCATCCCTACCCGACCTAGCAGCACCAATAACGAATCTTCACTAGGAAGCGCTTCCCGCATCCGTGATACACGCCTGTAATCTCGATTCAGGCGCTTTACCCAATTGGTTGCCCTAAACCATCCGGCGAACTGCCGAGGCATAGTTCAAGCACGTAAAATGCAAGCTGTAGCGGACTTTCCCGCACATCGATCGGATACTTCTCGACTGCTGCCCCCAAGCTTCAAGAAAGCCTTTCCAGCGCTTATAGCCTACCTCGGGCGTATCTGCCTCTTGGTCCATTTGGAAACCCTTCCCCGACCTGAGGCTGTGTAAAAAGTCAAGAAAATCTCTTTTGGTACTGGTTATAAAGGCTTCAGTACGCGATTTCTGATAGGGAAAATGGCTTTTTACATAGCCCCAATGGTGGAACAAGTGAAAAAACTTGCGCTATATGGGAGCGTAATAAATATCTTTAGTGCGAAGTTACATACTTATTGAGAGGCTGAGCATGTTAGCTAGCTTTAGGTGGAAGTTGTGCATTGTATTGAGAAGATACAAAAGGTCTGATAGCCGGCAACTTCCAGCCTAGTCCCTCACAGCAGCCCCGGTGTGCGTAGGAGCGGTCTAGGAGTCGTTGGGGGGAAGATGGAGGAGCATGGCGCGGGAGTTTCGTTAAACAAGTCTTCCCTCACTCTTCGTATCCCCCAAGACTATTGCCCGGATTTTTAGCACTGTAGCCTTGCCTCGTTACTGGAGGCCATGTAGTCGCTCGCTGCTAAGGCCTGTCAATTCTTCGACTGCATCAGAGCTATAACCTTTACCAAGCATAGTCCTAGCGATCCCTAGCTTTTCTTGCTGCATCCCTTGCTGCATTCCTTGCTGTAGCCCTTCTTGCCTACCTTCTTGTCTTAGTTGTTCGCCGTATGTCATGATGATCTCTTTTTTGTCTGTCAGTACTGCTTC
>JBCCGO010000038.1:0-5423 GCA_039029235.1 Bacteroidota bacterium
CATCAGCTCTGAAGGCTTCTAGCTCGCCTCTGTCTTCTGATATGCACTTTTGCAGGGTCGCTATATCTGTTTGGGTGATAGCTTCTGCTCTTGCCTTTGCCCCTTTAGCTTGCGCTAGCATTGATGCCTGGAGTTGGGCTAAGCCCTGGTAAGCTGAGTTTTTTAGCTCCGTTGTCTCTTCGCTAGCCAGTGTGTCTTGCTCCTTGGCACATATGCTCAGTATATGTTGATACAAGATAGCTGCGTCTGTATAATGGGAGAGATCTTTGCTTGAGTCTCCTTCCTTTTGCTTGGACTCTGCCAACGATAGTAACACTTCCCCTAGATCAATCAGTTTTTCAGACGTCTTGGCAACCTGAAGATCCCGCACTAATGCTCGAAGCTTCTCAGCAAGCGGGGCATCGCCTTCCGACCGCTTGAATATTTTCAGCTCAAGTAATCCTTGCCTTAGCTTGAGAAATAGCTCAGCTAACTTATGGCCTTGAAAATGTGCCCCCAATGCGCCTAGTCGATTAACAAGACGAAGGAAAGTCTTTGCCTCTTGAATGGCTAATGCAGTAGGAATTTGCCTTCCAGCAGTAATCGCGCTACTGGGAGCCTGACTGACGCCTGAATTAGAAGTTAACCGAGTACTATGCAGGGCTTTGCTTTTGGATGAAGTAGCAACACTTGCTACCACATGAGCAGCCTCAGGACCTTGGCCTATTTGAGAACTACTCGGTAGTTGGCTTGAAGCTGAGCCCCGTGCTGAGCTGGGTACAACTAAATGGGGATCGGACAAAGTATGGTGCGCTACATCCTCACTGACTAATTGCTTCCCCTTCGTTCTTGAGCTTACCTCCAGCTCAGATGGTTCATAATCGCCCTGTTCTGCGGGATTGGCTGGTAATTCACCCTGTGGCTTACTGCTAGCAGATGACTGAGCTTGGCCTCCTCCCTTCAACCCTAGCTCTCCCACATAGACAACTTCCCCAAGGGCGGGAAACACCTTCCCACCTAGTACATGAATCTGGCGTTGGCTATACCAGCTAGGGTACCTGCTAAGAATTTCTAGGCTACTCGCGACATCTTCTCCCAAAATACACACGACAGGCAGCACTGACTGGCGAGAAAAGCCACCCATCCGAGATAGCACCTCGGCACGCCACTGGTCTGCTTCGTAGTGAAAACGCACTTGCTCCCCGCCTCGGGCTTGGAAAGACAGATTCTCACCAACGGGGATGACTTCGATGGAAGTTCGTCGTAGACCCCGCCGCTGATATGGAACAGCTTCCTGGCTCATGCGCTGCTGGAGTACGCGCTCCATCGCTGGTCCGCTAGCTGATGGCAGCGTCAGGGCACCAGGAGCTGACGGTTCTGGAGCAATGGTAGTTGTCACCATAGCTCTCCCGCCCTCAGGGGCGGCTCGCGTAATGTCTGGGCTGTAGCTCGTGAGCAGCCATACAGTAAGTAATATCCTGGCCGCGCTCCGCTGGCCCTGGGTGTAGCAATTAGATAATTTAGTGTCTCTAGTATTCATTGTTCCAATGGTTTGGGGGTTGTTACAAGGATTCACTAATCGTTTCTTCTACAAGCTAAGTTTACTTTGTTAAAGTTACAAAATAATAAGCCAGCGCTTCTAGCTAAGTTTAGCTTCAGACCAAATATAGCAATAGAACTTCTCGGCAAGCCTAGATTCTCACCCGGTGGCTGGCGCTGCTACCTAAAGTGCGAGCACTTTTTCGAGGTCGGTTCATGACGCTAGGCTGCGCTAAGAAAAAAGGCTCACTGGATCTTCTTAAAAGGTTGCTAGCACGTAAGCATGCCTCCTATAGCTAAGCTTTTTATCAACTGTCATGAGCTTCTATCTTAGTTCATGGCATGGCTAGCTGTCTTTGCTAGCAGCCAAGAGGTCTTTGGTTAGGGTATGTTCTGCACCCAGTATTTCGCTACAAAGTGGTACCAGCGTTGCTATGATCTGCTGTACGGTTGTCTCGTCTAGCTTAGGGAGGGTCTCGATGAGGTGGCGGTAATACTGGGTGAGTTGTGGGTGGGCTCCCTTGAAAACACGCAGCGCCACCTCCACGGCTTGTTGGTAGTGAGTGGCAGCTTCTTGGTGGCGTCCTAAGGCTGTATAGCCCAGCCCGACGCCATTCAACGATTGTGCCATGTATGGATGGTCTTGGCCTTTAAAAAGGCACTCGCGCATGGCCCACCCTTGCTTACAGTGATCCAAACCCTCTTCGGCCTGGCCGAGTTTTATTAGGGTCTCCCCTACGTTGTTGAGCGAATGGGCTATGTCTGGATGGTCCTGGTTGCTAGCAAGGCGCTGCCGCATCTCCAAAGCTTCTTTCTTATATATCAGTGCCTCTGGGAGCTGTTTTAGATCTTCCAGGCTGATGCCTACACTATTCAGCGAACGAGCCACATCTGGATGGTCTTGGCCCTTGAAGAGCCATTGGCGCATGGCCAGGCCCTCTTGCTTATACTTCAGGGCTTCTTGATGTCTGCCTAGATGCGAGAGCAGTTCTGCCACACTATTGAGCGCATGGGCCAATTCAGGATCGTCCTGTTCGTCTTTGCCTTCTAAAAGGCGTTGCCTCATGGCTAGTGCTTGCTGCTTATGCTCCAGTGCCTGCTGGCGCTGGCCTAGCTGGCTCAGGGTAGTACCTATTTCGCTCCAAGCACGGGCTACCTCTGGATGGTCTCCTTGGTAGCGGTCTTGGCAGGCCTGGAGGGCTTGCTTTTGGTACTCGAGGGCTTCTGGGTAGTTGCGTACTACTTCCTTGCTATACTGCCCCATACTGTTCAGCAATCTGGCTGCTACTGCTGCTGGCGCTGCGCCTGAAGATCTGAGCCTGGAGACTACTTTGGCTACATGGGGGGCATATAGCTTGGCTCGCTGCCAGCGATCATCTGGGGTTGCTGACACCCACGGCATCTGACTGGCTAGTACGTGGGTTAACTTCCACAAAATCTTTTCTGGTGACCCTAGCCCTGCTTCAGCTGACCAGCCTTTGTATTCCCTGCAGCAGGCTTGTACTTCCCGGTGTACCTGGAGACCGAGTGCTGCTTCTGCATTGTATACACTGTGCATCAGTGATAGCCTGGATAAGTCTGTGGCTACTTCACTAAGCTTCTCTGGATCTTCCTCTTCTAGCAGGGAACACACGAGCGAAAGTGGTATGAAATCAGCATCTAGGTAGGCTACACATTGCATCAGCTGTTGGCCTTTTTCTCCGAGTGTTTCTAAACCTAGGGCTGCTTCAGGCAGGGGGAGCTTGCCTTGCGCTTTGGTGCTTGCTTCCTGCAGCGCTTGTAAGCGGGCTATGTACTGGGCTGTTGTGATTAGCTTGTTGGCCTGCAGATAGCCGGCAGCTAGTTTGAGCTTTTGGGGAACGAGCCCTACTGTCTCCAGTAGGGAAGCACCCTCTTGATTGGTATAGGGGCGCTTCAGGGTCCTGAAACGAGCTTCTAGGTAACGATGGCCCTCGTCTTGGCTGAAAGCATCTACCTGAAGCTGCTCATACATTTCTTCGAAAGCTTCGGCATCTCGGGTGGTAATGAGGGCCTGGACATGAGGCGGCCTGTGCAAGAGGTAATCTTCGAGGAGGCTGGCTTCTTCGGCATTGTCTAGGATCAGGAGCGCCGCTTGGTTGCTCTTCTCAAGGGCACTGTAGACTACCCTGGCTAGCTCCTGGCGGTACTGGCGTGGGTTAGCGGTCAATTGCTTGGCTAGGGATCGATAGTCCACCTGGAGCTCTTGGGCTAGCTGCTCATAGCCTTCTTGCAGTTTCCGGCTGTCTTCTGCGCCTATCCAGCGGACTGTCTGAAGGTCTTTACGCGCATGGCCATAGTGGGCTGCTAGTGTACTCTTACCGACTCCGCCAAAGCCGTATAGTACGCATACGTCCTGTTTTTGTAAAATTTCTGTTAACTTATCGGTGATCTCTTTTCTCTGGATAAAATGAAGGAGCTTAGTAAGGGCTATGTGGTTACTCAGTTCAGGGAGGTTCTTGACCTCTTGGGCTTTCAAGGACGTGATTGTGGCATCTATTTGTAGGGCTTTCTTGACGTAACTAAAGAGACGCTCCTCAGCACGAGGGGTGTACTGGGTAGTAGTCTGGTCTCGGAGGTGCTGGAGCTTCTCTTTTAGCGTTTTGCCTGCTAGCCACTGGGAAGCTGAAGTGCTAGTCGCTAATTTTTCCAAAGCCTGGCTAGCCATGGCTGCTTCTGCTGCTCTGTCTGCTTGGCTCTGTGCGGCTACTAGCGCCAGGCCATCTAGCAACCCCTCCATGACATCTGCATCTAATCCCCAAGATGATGGCTGGGCCAAGAGTTCGAGTTGATTGATAATGCCCTTGCGAACCTCAGCGGTAGGACCGCTGAGGGCTAGGGTTTGTAGCTGTAGGGTGATGCCAAAGCGTAGGGCTTGGCGGTATTGTGGAACTTTCTTAGTCGCCATGCCCTTCAAGCTTAGGCTTGACATATGGATGGCTTGCACTCGCTCCTCGAGTGCCGCTGGCTCGGGATAGGCTTGAAGGTCTTCCTCCTGGAGACACTGGAGCATTTGCTTCTCGAGGATTAGCAGCTGGCTGTACCAGGGTTTCTGCTCGATGCGCCGCCCACGAACGGCCCTTTGTAGGAAGGTAATGCCTTCTTGGAGCTCAGCTAGCTTCAACTCGCCTGTGGCTAGGCCTCGTCCTACTGATACCAGATTGGCTGCTCCTAGGAGCCCTTGACCTATACGCCTCAGGTTGCTCGAAAAGTCTGGCTCAGGGTCTTCGAGTAGCCGTAGGGTTTGTTTGAGCAGACGGGCTTGGTAGCGGACCGGATAGTATTGGGATCCGTCAACGATTGCTTGCAGCTTTTCTCGGAAGTTTTGGTAGAGCCCTCCTTCTCGCACATTGAGCTGTCCAGGGGCTACCTTGTGGGCTAGGAAGAGGGTCTGCAAGAGGGCCTCGAGGCTAACGCGAGCACTGGGGTAGTCGGCTTGAACTCAAGCTTTTAGTAATCAGAAAACCAAAGAAGCTTGTGGATGTCACATGAAGCAGATGTAATAAAATTGTGGGTTAATGCAAATTATACAGATTTTTGTTTAAATCTGGGAAGAAGCACACTTTTACTAACCGGCCATCCTGGAAAGCCATTCGGCCCTCTATCTCCCTGGAAAATATGACAAAACATCCATAGTCAAAACTATCAACCCCCCATTTGTTGTCTTGGTGCTGTATGCAAGCACGACAAGCTGTGAGTGTGAGCACACGTGCCTGCTGTTGAGCTGACATCGTTTGTGTTTCTAATGCTTCCAGGTCTACATGCAAGTCACCATTTTGATTTGCCAGTACATAGTGGAATATTGTAATATGGCACAGCATTATACACGGTAGCTGTGGAGACTCATCAAGGCGCTTGTCAATGTGCGATTGGAACTTCGCAATGGA
>JBCCGO010000039.1:0-4899 GCA_039029235.1 Bacteroidota bacterium
CCACGCTCATGCTCTACGTGTAGGTAGATATAACCCTTGTGTCCTTTGATCAGGACATAGTAGGTAATGTCGGTGTAGAGGGACTTTTTGCCCACAGGTCTCCTGGCAACGTCGGCAATGGCAAAAGTACGCTGGTCCATTGCTTGTCGAAGCTCGCTGTCAGCACGGACACTGATAAAGGAAAGTGCAACATCTTTGTCTTCCATCATACGCTGAAAATACCGATCATGTGGACTCGAGACTTTCTTAACTTGGCGACTAACTTTGGGGAGCATACTTTATGGATATTGAATGAGGGCAAAAATTTCTCTTTTAGCTGCTCTTCTCTGGTAGCTGTGATGTCTTTGGCACGATACTACGTTTTTCTTGACTAGCAAATCAAGCTTTGTCGCTACAGCCCACTCCAGCCAGTGTAGCAGCGGCAAAAAGGCAGCTAGCTAGGTACATGGTCTGTTGTTTTTATAATTTAGAAGGTCTAGAAACTCACTGAGAAACTCACTGAGAAACTCACTGAGAAACTCGCTGAGAAACTCACTGAGAAACTCACTGAGAAACTCACTGGGAAACTCACTGAGAAACTCACTGGAGGATGATAGCTGGCTAGGCTATGTAAGAAGTTAACATAAATGTAGTAGTTTAGATTTATTCTCGCACTTACACTGCTTACCTCTCTTAGCAGGGACCTCTCAAGGAAGCTAACAAGCAGGTCTCCCTTTATGCCACGCTATACCACCCCTTCCTTTTTAGAGACAGTCGTAGATCGGTTATACAAAAAACATGGCCTCCATCTGCCAGAACTGACCCTCATATTTCCTAACAAACGCATCGGCAGCGCCTTTGAGCAGTGCCTAGCAGCCAGGACCAAGCCTGTACAGTCACCACAAATACTTACCTTAGAAGTCTTGGTAGAGCAGCTCAGCGGCCTGAGCATAGCACCTACGCTGCCCTTGGTTTTTGAGCTCTACCAGACCTTTCGAGCGCTACGGCCCTACCAAGAGCCTTTCGAGCGGTTCTATGTATGGGGCGCTGTCCTGCTGCAGGATTTTGACGTACTAGATAAGTATCTCCTTGGCCAGGCTGATCAGCTATTTACTAACCTGCTGGGGCAGAAGGAGTTGGAGCGAACCTATGAACACCTCACAGAAGTACAGAAGGCTGCTATTCGATCTTTCTGGAGAAGCTTTGACCAGCGGCTATCTAAGCATCAGCATGACTTTCTGCGGCTATGGAAGCTGCTCCCCCAGGTCTATGAACGGTTTAGGGAGCGGTTACTCACCCAGGGGATAGGTTATGAAGGGCTTTGCTATAGAAGCGTATGTGATAGCCTGGACCGAGGTTCACTGGTCCTAAACCACCGCAGGCTAGCCTTGGTAGGATTTAATGCCCTGCATACTGCTGCAGAGAAGCTCTTTGTTTGGTTCCAGGCTCAGGTGCCTACTGACTTCTACTGGGATGTAGATGCCTATTACATGGAAGATGAGCGCCAAGAGGCAGGCTACTACCTGAGGGCTCACCAGCGCAAGCCTTACTTTCGGAAAAGCTTTCTCAAACCCTTTCCGACACGCATCCAGCAAGCTGCTAGCAAGATAACACTCTGGGCAGTAGCTACCGAAGTGGGGCAAGCCCATGTAGCCAGCACCCAGCTACGAGCGCTGATGGAGGAACAAGGTGCTCAGTTTAATCCTAGCAAGACTGCCATTGTGCTAGCTAATGAGTCTTTGTACTTGCCCGTGTTACATGCCTTGCCGGATGATGCGCAGCCTGTGAGTAGTACCCTAGGTTATCCGCTATATCATACCCATAGCTACCAGCTACTCAGGAGCCTACTGGACCTACAAGTAGCCACTAGCCAGGTAGGTTGCCCTCCAGGTCATCTCCCCACCTCAGCAGTCATCGACATCCTAGGCCATCCGCACATTAAGTATTTTAATAAGGCACTAGCTCAGCAAACCATCCACGATCTTCTTCAAAGAGGTGCGCTCTACACCAAGCAGGCCGGGCTAGCCGCTGCTAGTAGTCTGTACAAAGCACTATTTAGTCCCCTAGCATCGACCAAGGATCTCATAAAATACCTCCTAGAGGTCCTATCGCAGCTATCCCCGTACTTCCAAGACCAGATAGCCCCTGTGCCCGCTACAGAAAAGGAGGCATGGCAGCAGCTGTACCAGCAGCTCAGCCAATTCCAACAAGTAGTACAACCCCTGACTACATTTTCTTTACAAGATTTTACACAGTTATTACAACAATTGGCACTTCCTATACAGCTATCGGCCGGCGGAGCTTCGTCCAATGGCCTGCAAGTACTCCGTGTATGGGAGACGGGCAGCCTAGACTTTGACAACGTATTTATACTAGGGATGAACGAAGGCACTTTCCCTGCTAGCCCTGTGCAGCCTTCTTTTATCCCCTATAACCTCCGCAGAGGCTATGGACTGCCCACGGCCGACACTTTCCAGGCTGCGCTAGATGCCTACTACTTCTACCGACTGCTGCAGCGCGCCCAGCATGTCTGCATCACTTATAGTACCAACAAGCTTAGTGGCAACGCTGGAGAAATGAGCCGCTACCTCTGGCAGCTACTTTATGAGACAAAATTGCCCATAGAAAGACACTGGGCAGCTCCTACGATCCAGGTAAATACGGCTAGTCCTATTGTCATTGAGAAAGATACACAGATACGACAAGCCCTGGATAAGTTCATAGTAAAGCCTGGCCAGGAGGTACGCAGGCTAACCCCTGCTGCGCTAAACACCTACCTGACCTGTAGGCTCAGGTTTTACTTCCAGTATATCGCACAGCTCCGGGAGACCCCACAGCTACCCAGATATATTGACGCTATACGCTTTGGTAGTCTACTCCATCAGGTTATGGAAGCCCTATACACCCCTCTCAGAAAAGACAACCTACACCGGCCTATCCAGCCCAGCGACCTAGCAGTCCTGGCCCCCGAGGTAGCCAAAGTAGTGCAGGCCATCTGGGCACATACGCTGCATCAGGGTCAGCAAGCATGGGTAGCCACGCAGGGTCAGCATGCCATCGCACAAGCGACGATGACGAAGCTGGTAGAGCAGCTGCTAGTGCTGGACCAAGCTTACGCTCCTTTTGAACTGCTTGGCCTTGAGGTAGGGCGAAATGATAAATCATTGCATATAAATTTTGAGCTAGATGATGGTAGGTATATAGGACTCCGAGGCATCATAGATCGGATAGACCATAAAGCAGGGCTGGTCCGTGTGTTGGACTACAAAACTGGCACAGATGCTAGGCGCATAGCGTCCATAGCTTCCCTTTTTGATAGGCATACACCGCAGCGAAACCAAGTAGCTTTTCAGATACTCCTCTATGCCTGGCTCTTCAAACAGGGCCGGTCTGTTGCTACCCACAAGATCGTACCAGGCACCATTAGTACTCGGCTAAGCTTTGAAAAAAATTTCGATACACACTTTCTACTCAAGCAAGCAGGCACCCAAGACTATATTCCTATCAAGGACGTCACTCCCTATCAGCATGCCTTTGAAGCAGGGTTACGCTCAGTCCTAGCAGAACTGCTAGCGCCTGAGCTACCTTTTACGCAAACGGAAGATCTGGCTCAGTGCACCACTTGCCCTTATAGGGGCATATGCCAGCGATACTAACATACACGCTCGGAGGTGTTAAGGAGGCTGAATCAAAGGTCTTAAGGGCTTCGAGGGCTATCTCGCGGACATCTTCGTCTTGGTCCTTGACAGCCTGGTGCAAAAGTGTTAGAATTTTAGCATCTACTGTCGCACGGCTGCCTAGGGCGTAGGCTGATGCCTGGCGGAGAGAAGGGTCTTGGTCCTTGGCAGCCTGGTGCAAAATTGTTAGGGTTTTATCGTCTGCTGTCGCAAGGTTACCTTGAACGTGCTGGCGGAAAGAATGGTCTGTGTCCTTGACAGCCTGGTGCAAAAGTGGGGTTCTATCGTCTACTGTCGCAAGGTTGCCTTGAACGTGCTGGCGGAAAGAATGGTCTGGATACTTTGGAGCCTGATGAAAAGATGCTGAGGATGCCAGCTTAAGATTTCCTGAAGTCCTGCCCCGTTCGCAAGATGTGTCGCCTTTCGGACAGGGATGTTTAATTTCTTCTGCTATAGGCCCGGGGAGTCGGCTAGCTAACTGGCCTGAAGCACTTGGTCGTAGTGGCTGGCACCATGGCTTCCTCGCGCTCAGGAGCAGCCAATGTGGCGTCTGGGATGCAGCCCACGAGCAGCCACACTATAAATAGCATTCTAGCGACGTTTCGCTGGCTCTGGGGGTATAAACTGACTCTCTTACTGGTGTTGACTTTCATGATCCTACAAGGTTTTCGGGCATTGCCGAGGGGCTATTTATTGTTTTTTAAGCAATTTGCTTTATATGTGCAAATATCGGTGAAATGACACGCTGACGCAAATCCTGACGCTCCTGCTCAACAACTGCATGGCTCAAGGCCAGGCTGCTCCATCAAAGGCTCACTGACACAGCCTCTGGACTTTCAGGTTATGAGAGCAAATGTTTTTTGCAAAAAGATCTATGAGTTCTCAACCCGTGTGCTAGAGTTTCTACTTAAGTTTAGAACTTTTCCCAAGGTCGGTTCATGGCGCTGGGCTATGAAATCAAGGCTCACTGGCTCTTCGTCCGCTACTTCCAAAGTTTAGAGCAATGGGGGTTACTTTGCAGTGCTTGTTTTATGTATTTTCTAATAGTGTTCCAAAAAGTGTGTAAAGAAAGGGAAGGTCTGGGGGCCCCTCTCGAGGTGGTCCCCAGGCCGAGGAGGGAGGGATAGAAGGTCTATGGGCCGTTGGTGTGCTAAGCCTTCTTGAGTTTCTCTTCACTCAACCCGGTCCATCTGATAATCTTTGCGATCGGTTCCCCTTCTTGGAGCATTGCTTGAGCTATTTC
>JBCCGO010000040.1:0-4685 GCA_039029235.1 Bacteroidota bacterium
AGAAGCTCTAGCAAGATGCTATCCGGACCTGTCCGGACCTGTAGTGAGGGTAGTGTTAACTCAATATTGTTTTTAACACTACCAACGCTCAAAGGGCTTAATTCTCAACATTGTTCATCGTCTCCAAGCTTCTTGTACATGACAGCGGCAGTCAACCTAACAAAAACGGCTCTTAATGAAGGAGGTTCGGCGTTATAGAAGTATATAATTAGCACTGCTACACGTTTTGAAGCAAGCATTTGGCTAGAGCAGGCTATCCAGATTCAACGCTCTTTAGGGGTCGAGCGTGGCAAAAGTGATCCTGTCGATGCGCGAAGAATTGCCCTTTGCGCTTATAAAAATAGGCAAGAGGCCCGTTTGTGGGTGCCCAGAAGAGAAGCGATAGAGCAACTCAAAGAGCTCCTTACCCTACGAGAAAGGATCCTCAACAACCTCTCGAGGCTTAGCAAGCCTATTCAAGAGCTTCAAAAGCTAGCTAAGCTGATAGCCGACTCCCCTCAAGCTGCCATCGAAGGCACGCTGAAGGCTTTGGCATCGATCGAAGCCAAGCTAGCTGAGTTATTCAGTGAAGATGCTGAATTACGTCGTTTACATGAGCCGATTACCTCGGTGGGTGGAGTGGAAAAGTTAACAGCGGGGCAGGTGATCGTTGATACGCCTGCGTTTAAAAACATAAAAAAGGGGAAGCGTGTGCCTGTTATAGTGGGGTAGCGCCTTTTGAGCACAGTTCAGGGAGTAGTGTTGGCTCGCGTAGTCGTGTCAGTCACCGAGCCAATAAAGGGAGCAAGACACTCTTGCACCTGGCCGCTCTAAGCGCTATCCGTATAGCCGGCGATCTACAGGCCTACTATGCACGGAAAGTAGTGGCAGGTAAGCACAAGCTGCCGGTGATCCATGCGATGAAGCATAAACTCATTTTACGGGTGTTTGCTTGTGTACGAGATAATAGACGCTATCAAAAATTATGTCCATGCTCTTGCCTAAACCATAGAAATTGCATTGGGGTTGCTGTAAGGGGGTGCTAGGCTAGGCCAGAAGTTACAGACCCTTGGGACCCTTGCATCATCTTCTGAGTAAGTTTTTAACTACTATCTAAAGGTATAAGCTATGCCCGGTAGGTTGCTAGATCTCCGCCCCGCTTCTGCATCTTCCCACCAAGAACCTGACCTTATCCCCTAAAAATTGGTCCAAATTAAGTGAGAATTTTGTAGCGCACTAAAACGAGATGCTCCCACTAAAACTGGACCAATAAGTGAAAAAATCTCAGTACTACCTTGCATTCATCAGCGCCTCTATTGCCTCCGCCTCTATAGGCATGGTGGCCATAAGATCTTCTAAGCCATCTTCTCGGATCACCACATTATCCTCGAGCCTGATGCCTAGTCCTTCTTCGCGGATGTAGATGCCAGGCTCTATGGTCAGTACCATGCCAGGCTCAAACTTACGATACACATTGCCTACATCATGTGTATTCAGGCCTATGTGGTGGGAAGTGCCATGCATAAAGTATTTTTTATAGGCTGGTTTGTTCGGGTCTTGGTTACGGATGTCTATACGATCTAAGAGGCCTAGCCCTACCAGTTCTTCTTCCATGACTTTGCCTACAGCCTGGTGGTATGTGGTAAGATCGTTGCCAGGTACCAGCATTTGCTTGGCTTGCTGCATAACCCTCAGCACGGCATGGTACACAGCCCGTTGGCGCTGCGTAAAGTGTCCACTCACCGGCATGACGCGGGTCAGGTCTGCACAGTAATGGGCATAGGCAGCACCTACATCGACCAAAATGACATCTTCTGCCTGGCAAGGCTGGTTATTGGCCTTATAGTGGAGTACACAAGCATTGGCTCCGGAAGCAATGATAGGCTCATACGCAAAGCCCTGGGCACGATTCCGGATAAACTCTGCAATCAGTTCAGCTTCTAAGGCATACTCCATGATGCCGGGCCTGATGAGGGGCAATATTTTCCTAAATCCTTTCTCGGTAATCGCACAGGCTTCTCGCATCAGGTCGATTTCTATGGCTGATTTTACTGCCCGGAGCTGTTGCATGAGAGGGGCCAAGCGCTCATACTGGTGTAGGGGATAGTGGTGCTTGCACCAAGCAATAAAGCGGGCATCACGGGTCTGGACAGTATTCGCGGCCCTAGCATGTTCGTTGGTATTGAGATATACATGGGTTGCCTGCCCCATGAGTCGGTGAAAGGTCGTTCTGAACTCGTCCAGTGTATGGATGTGCGCTATGCCAGCAAGCTCCTGGGCTGCTGCAGGGGTGTACTGCTGCCCCTCCCAGATCCTGGTATGCTCATGGGTCTCTCTGAGAAACAGCATTTCTCGCCACGAGGCTTGGGACGCATCTGGATAGAGGACCAAGATTGTCTCTGCTTGGTCAATGCCTGAGAGGTAGAACAGATCTCTATTTTGCCGAAAGGGCAGCACGTCATCTGTACCTGCAGGCATGATGTCACTGGCATTCAGCACTACGACTGAGTTAGGCTTGAGGTGCTGGGCTAGTTGCTTTCTGTTATTGATAAAAAGGCTGGGATCAATTTTTTGATAACGCTGCGTGGTCATTTTTTATCAAGCTATTTACAAGGTTATGGCCGTCACGATTCGGTCATTTCATTAAATTTGCAAATATGGAAAACTTTTTGGTCTCAGCCAGAAAATATCGTCCTGCTACCTTTGGCCATGTAGTAGGACAGCCGCATGTCACGACAACGCTGAAGCATGCTATCAAGGATAAACAGTTAGCCCATGCTTTCTTGTTTTGTGGCCCGGAGGGGATCGGTAAAACCACTTGCGCCAGGATCCTAGCCAAGGCCATCAACTGCCAGCAAATTACGGAAGATACAGAGCCGTGCAATGCTTGTGTGTCTTGTAGAAGTTCTAACCAGGGTGGCTCTTTGAATATCTATGAGATTGATGCAGCCTCTAACAACTCGGTAGAAGCTATCCGCAGCCTGGTAGAGCAAGTGCGCTATCCACCTCAGGCTAGCCAGTATAAGGCATACATCATAGACGAGGTGCATATGCTCTCCAGTGCTGCGTTCAATGCTTTTCTGAAGACGCTAGAGGAGCCGCCGAGCTATGCCATATTCATACTAGCTACTACCGAGAAACACAAGGTACTCCCTACCATTTTGTCGCGCTGCCAAATCTTTGATTTCCGGCGCATCCAGCCCCGAGTCATTGTGCAGCAGTTGCAAAATATTGCTGTGGAAAGGGGGATCACTTACGAGGAAGAAGCCCTGTATTTGATCGGTCAGCAAGCAGACGGGATCTTACGCACTGCCCTTTCTATGTTTGACAAGATCAGTAACTATGGGGCCAGTAAGCTGACGTACCAGGCCACGCTAGAGCATCTACAGCTGTCAGACCATACCTATTACTTCGAGCTGACGGATGCCTTGCTGCAAGGGGACAGGGGTATGGTTCTGGAGCTGTATGATAAGATGCTGAAGGCTGGGCGTGATAGGCGCTATTTTATCGGAGGGCTTGGCGAGCACTTTCGTAACCTGCTGATTTGCCAAGACCAGGCTACCCACCAGCTGCTAGAAGTAGCTGTAAGTACTCAGCAGCGATACCAGGCACAGGCAGCACAGGCTAGCCCTGCTTTTTTGCTGGCTGCGCTCCGGCTGGTCAATCAGTGCGACATCCATTACCAAAGTAGCCACAACAAGCAGCTCCATGTAGAGCTACTGCTCATAGAGCTGGCTCAGCTATTGCATCCCCATGACCTGGATGCCACCCCTCCTGCAACGCAGTCAGCCCTGCCGGCTCCAAAACAAAAGACGCTATCGCAGGCAGGATCAGGCCCCAGCCAGCGGGACGCGGCTACTGAGGTCAGTGCTGGCAGGGAGCAACAGTCTGTCAGAGCTTCCCAGGCTGGCCGGGCTGTTCGGACAACGACAAACGTTGCTACTCCTACCACTACCTCTCCCAGCTCAGGCCATGACCAGGCTACCATCGCCGCTGGGGCAAAACTACAGCCAGCTGCTGCTAAGCCTACGGATACGAGTATGGATCGGCCTACCTTGCAGCACACGATCAGGCTGCCGCAGCTAGCCCAGCTCAAAGCCCGCATTGAGCAGGAGGATAGACACGATACGTCCATAGCCACGCCAGCCAAAGTCATGGCACCAGCAAGCCTGACCCAAGAGGCGCTACACAAGCACTGGCAGGCCTATGCAGCCCAGCTCAAGGCGGAAGGCAGGCTCCCAGCGTACCGCTTGCTCTTACAAGAGATAGCGCTAGCTGGCACCACGATCACGGTCCGGTTTACCAATGCTGCACAAGAAGGCATTCTGGCTAGCATTAAAGAGGAGTTGCTTGCTTACCTACGTAGGGGGCTACAGCACGACAGCCTGGATATTAAAGGAGAACTGGTCAGTGCCGCAAGCCCTAAAGTGCCCTATACAGCACAAGAAAAGTTTGCGTACCTGGCTGAGAAGCATCCGCACTTACGTGCTTTCCAGCAGCGGCTGAATTTAGAAGTTGTGGCCTAAGGTCATACGCACAGCAGGGGCTATGGCTGCAGCCCGAGGTCTTCCTGTTGTACTACCGTTTGCGAGCGAGCAAAGGCAGCAGTGGCAGCTTCCTGGTCTCCTTGTGCTTCGTATAAGCTTCCTAGCAGGTAGTAAGCGGTATTGTCTGCTTGCACTTGTCCTGGCTGGCCACCGCGCCGG
>JBCCGO010000041.1:0-4602 GCA_039029235.1 Bacteroidota bacterium
AAATCATGAGTGTTACACAAGCCATCAGAGAAGAAGGAAGACAAGAAGGAATGCAGGCTAGAAATTTGGAAATAGCTCAAGCAATGCTCCAAGAAGGGGAACCGATCGCAAAGATTATCAGATGGACCGGGTTGAGTGAGGAGAAACTTAAGAAGAGAAGGCTTAGCCCACCAAGAGGATGAACACTTGCTAGGGAGACAATTAACGCGCCTTGGCAGATAAAACAAACTACTAGCATCATGAACATAAGAACTATGAGCCAGGTCAGCTTTTACACCCAGAGTCAGCGATGTGCAGCCAAGATATTCCTGGCAGTGTGGCTGCTTACAAGCTGCAGCACGGATATTGCACTTGCTGCCCCTGAAAGTGAGAGAGCCATGTCGAACGAAAATACAGCCAATGCTCCAGACCAGTCAGCTCCTTGGACCCTGAGGCCGTCGCCAGATAGCCGGCCAGCTATGGAAAGAGCGCTCGGGCCCCTGAGCCAGAGAGCCTCTAGCCTACTCCCCAGAACGATAGACAAGCTAGAAAACCACTTCGAAAGGCCCAGCAGCCTCGAAGACCCAGGCTGGGCCTGTAGCAAAAAATATTGAAGCAGGCGCCAGCAGCCCGAAGCCTCCCCCCCAGTCCAGCTGCCCCTATCACCCTCGAGGAGCTCGTACAGCAGGCAGCTTCCCTAGACAACCAGACCCTTGTCGAGGCCCGCACTGCTGCCACGCTCCAAAGGCTCCAGCCTAGCACAGGGGGCGTGGCTCAAGAAGAATTATTCGTGAAGCTGGGAGCAATGGCCCTGAGTTCGCTAGAGCAAGGCATCGCCCAGATTAGCGATGAGCAAATGTGTGACATACTACTAGCGAGGAGTGGCATCAGCGCAGCCATGCTAAAAGCGAGCAGGCTCTTGCAAGCAGCTGGCCAAGGTCAGCACCAATTCCCCTACCTAACGCTCCAGGAATACTTTGCAGGTCGCGCCCTAGAAGCAAAGTTCTTGTCTAGAGACAAAGCTGAGCAAGAGCACGCACATAAATTTCTCTCTGAGCACAAATACAAAGGGCCCTGTGGCAAGGCGCTCTCCTTCATGGCTAGTGAGGTGAGCAAAGCCCAAGGAGCTGGGGGCATCGAGAAGCTTTTAAGGCTCCTTGCAGAAGAGCAAGAAGCAGTCGGTCTGCAGCATACGTTCTTACAGCTGCGGGTGCTCCATGAGTGGCTCTGCATCGCTCACAACGACGTCGAAGAAGATATGGCCAGGCTGGAAGAGGAGTTTCAGGCTATATCCTCGCTGCTGAAGTGGTTCCGCCAAAGCTTAGAGCACATGCGTAGAGGTAAGAGGAATGATCTTGACAGTGCCGGCCGCAAACTGCTGGCTTTGCTCACAAACTCATTACCAGCCTTCCGGGCTGTAGTTAGCTACGCCTCGGAACTACCCCAGCTGCTACAGGCTGCTGCCAAAGATCAGCACGAAAATGTTCGAGAGGCTGCTTGTAAGGCCCTCGTGGCAGTGGCTCATGCCGATCCTCAGCAAGGCCCATGCATTATCCAGTTACTCGAAGCTGCCGCCAAGGATCAGCACAAAGACGTTCGAAAAGCTGCCTGTAAGGCCCTCGCGACGGTGACTTCTATCACCCCTCAGCACGCTCTAGCCATCATCCAGATCCTAGCAGCTGCCACCAAGGATCCAGATGGGGTAGTCCAATATGTCGCCCTCGAGGCGCTCGCGACAGTGGCTCATGCTGCCCCCAACGAAGCCCCAGCCATCATACAGATCCTAGCAGCTGCCACCAAGGATCCAGATGGGAGAGTCCAATATGCCGCCCTCGAGGCGCTCGCGACAGTGGCCCATGCTGCTCCCAGCGAAGCTCCAGCCATCATTCAGCTACTCCAAGCTACCGCTGAGTATAAGGACTACGCTGTTCGAAGGGCCGCCTACAAGATCCTCGGGAAAATGCTTGGGTCCACTCCTGCAGAAGCCCCAGCCATCATACAGCTGCTCAAAACCGCCGCTAAGGATCAGCATTGGTGGGCTCGTGAGGCTGCCTACCATGCCCTTGGGACGGTGGCCCACACTACTCCCAACGAAGCTCCGGCCATCATCCAGCTACTCGAAACTGCTGCTAAAGACCAGCATTCTGCGATTCAAAAAGTCGCCTGTAGGGCCCTCGCGAAAGTGCTTGCAGCTGCTCCTCAACAAGCCCCAGCCATCATACAGCGACTACTCGTAGTCACTAAGGATCAAGATGAATATGTGCGAGAAGCCGCTATCCGCTCCCTTGGGGATGTGGTTCCTATCGTTCCCCAACAAGCTCCAGCCATCATTCAGCGACTACTCGTAGCCGCTAAGGATCAAGATAGATATATCCGAGAAGCCGCTATCCGTTCCCTCGGGGATATGGCTGAGGCCACTCCTTCGGAAACCCCAGCTATCACTCCAAGCCTGATAGAAGCCGTTAAGGACCAGCACGAAGATGTTCGACGGGCTGGCTGCTATCGCAGCCCTCACAAAGGGCTCGCTTCAGCAACTCCTCCAGAGCTACTGGACTAGGCAAGATCCTAGACTTTTCCCCTACATTACAACCCGACTCTACCAAATGCCCCTGGTCGTACGTAGTAGCTCTCGTCAAGGCCAGCAGCAGGTAGTCCTCCACACCACTACAGGCCAGCCTAACAAATGGCCCCAGCCTCAGGAAATAGTGCAACGCCTTGTGCACCTCATCAAACATGAGGTAGGCCAAACTGAGCAAGAGTTCGAATACTATGAGCAATACCTAGCAATGATCCAAGCCCTCGGCCTAGGCAACCACCCTGATGTGGCCTCCTCCCTCAACAATTTGGGGCAGCCTACGTGCGCTTAGGCAACTACCCCAGCGCCCTCGAGTACGGAGAGCAAGCCCTAGAGATGCAAAAGGTCCTCTACGAGGGAAGCCATCCGCATGTAGCCCGGTCCCTCAACAACTTGGGGAGCGTCTATGATCGCTTAGGCAACTACTCCAACGCCCTCGAGTATTGGAAACAAGCCCTACAGATCCAGAAGGCCCGCTACAGGGGAAACCATCCTCGCGTAGCCGACTCCCTAAACGCCGTGGGTCTGGCCTATCATGCCCTAGGCAGCCACGACGAAACCCTAACGTATTGGGAACAAGCCCTCGAGATGCGGAAGGCCTGCTATAGAGGAAATCATCCTCGTGTAGCCCAATCTCTGAACAATGTAGGAGCAGTCCATCATGCCCTAGGCAACTATTCTAAAGCCCTCGAATATTGGAGACAAGCCCTCCAGCTGCAGGAAGTCCGCTACGAGGGAAATCACCCTCGTATAGCAAGCTCCCTGGCCAATGTGGGGGTGGCCCATCATGCCCTAGGCAACTATACCGAAGCCCTCAAGTACTGTGTGCAAGCCCTCCAGATGCGACAAGCCTTATACGAAAAAAAGCATCCTTGTATAGCTGCCTCCCTAGCTGATGTGGGGACAGTCTATGGAGCATTAAGTCGCCCAAAGGAAGCTATCGATTGCTATAAGCAAGCTTTCGCGATCTGCGGCTCCAATCCTCCCCAATGCGGAGATAGCACTGGTACCGCTCAGTCCTAGAGTAGCCAGCCTGGGCCCATAGCCGCCCAAGCAGCTATGGCTTCCATGGCTACTGCCGCTCCCAGCCACGATTCAGGTACTACGCAAAGCCGCTAAAGACGAAGATGGCGATTTTGTAGCATTGGGGACTTCCAAAGCAATCGCTTATAGCTTCTCTGATTAATAACGCTTATGATGTTTTGTGAAATCTACGCTTCGTAGCTCTCGAGTAATTAGAGAATTTTTGAAGTTTACACACCTCTTGCCCTCCGGAAGCGCATGGACTTGGATACCATCTCTCCTACGAGAGAGCAGTTATGTCTCTAGCAGCCTCAAAGAGATCCTACAAGACTTGGTCTTTACTTGCCAGATTGACAAGAAGCTTGCCTTTTGCTACTTACTCGTCGAGCACCATAGCAGACCAGATTGGCTCATGCCCCTCCGCTTCATCAAGGCCAATATAGGAATCATCGAGGACTATCTCGGAGACAGGAAAGGGGCTATTCCCTGGCCAACGATCTACAATATGTGTCTCTATCATGGCCCAAGACAGCAGTCTTATCCCTATCCAGTCCGGATGTATGATTATTTTCAAGATCGTCAGCTAGCCGAGGCTTTGGGAGCTTTCAGCCAGTTCCATCTGATAGATCTGGGGCAGCAATCAGACAAGGAGCTGGAGAGTCACAAGGTCATTGGGCTGATGGAGAAGCTGATGAAGTACAGCCGAGATAGGCAGCTGTTCGGAGTTCTTGAAGCAGAGCTAGACCGGTGTGGGTAACCAGCTGTTTGGTGTAGGGCAGGAGTCACATCCGCTGGGGCAGGATTACTGGCATTCGGTCTTGCTGTATGTGCTCAGTATGTTAGATTCTCGCTACGCTAGTGAGGAGAAAGTAGTAAGTTTGTTCATAGAGAAGTTAACAAAACCAAAGCAAGAAGTAATGGTAACGCTATTACAACAAATAACCAATAGAGTCAGACCGGAGCTAGAAAGGAAATTAAAAAGGGAGTTAGCAGGGAAAGTAAGGGCAGAAGGGATACAGCAAGGT
>JBCCGO010000042.1:0-4573 GCA_039029235.1 Bacteroidota bacterium
AGCTCCCTACCTAGAACAGGGTTTGATTTATGCCCTAGAGGTAGGTCATGGGAGTGCTGATGAGATAATAGAGGCATTTGTGGGGATCTATCCAGCATTAAAAGAGTCGCTTATGCAAGCAATAAGACAAATAGAAAGACGGGGCATACAGCAAGATAGACTAGATAGTCTTGAAATTTCATTTCAAGGAGCCCAGAACGACCAGAACAAATTGACAAAAAACCTACAGTAACATGAAAAATTTTCGAAATTATACTGATAAAATTGCGATAAGTTTGTCGCTACTATGCACCATTCATTGCTTAGTTTTTCCGATTCTGCTAGTTCTTGTACCTTCGCTAACAGCATTGTCGATTATGGATGATTGTCTATTTCACCAATGGATGCTCGTAGGTGTATTACCAACCAGTTTATTTGCCCTGACTGTAGGATGTAGAAAACATCGTCAATGGCCCCTATTGATTCTAGGACTGGCTGGCGTTTCTTTGTTGAGCCTGACGGCTTTTTGGGGGCATGATTTATTTGGCTGCAAGGGAGAGAAGTATATGACATTGTTTGGTTCATGCTTGGTTGTCATTGCGCATTTTCTCAATTATCGACAATGCCAGAAAAGATCATGCCACTAATACCATTATCACCGTTTTTAACACTGGATACCCTGGCTAGCAATCTGGAGCCTTTCTTGAGCAGCCGAACATAGCGGCGCTGGACTGACCAGTAAATTAGCTGATAGCGCAGCTTCGGTCCCTAATGCTTTTTTTAGGGCGTAGCATCTTATGAATGGCTGGAACGAAGGTATCGTTATATCGCTCATTTCCCTGGTACATAAAGCGCCTCTACCAAGCCCGGTGGCAGGTGTACCACAATGCGCCGCTGGTCATGATCTATCTGCCGGACAAGCCCTTCATGGTAAGGAATCGGCAACTCGCTGGCCTGGTAGTTGACAACCAATAAGGCTTTGTAGCGGAAGGTTGTCAACCCGCAGTACAGTCCCTAACTTCCCCCGAACTACATCCACGACCTGGTAGCCTGGTAACAGTTCTTGCTCAGCTACCTGCTGCCGTAAGGCATCTCGTGGGACGAAAAAAGCACTTCCCCTAAGCTGATGGGCGGTGGCAGGGCCGTTGACTGCTCGTAACTTGATGAGAACTTGACGCTTCTGCAGGGCATAGTGCTCTAGCGCGTAGGGAACCAGGGTATGACCTAGCTGGATGAATAGGGTATCTACGGCATCTAACGATGCCACTTGTTTTTCTAATAAAGCGATGAGGTGCCCTTGCAGGCCCCGTACTCGCTTCATAACGCCTAGTCTGATATACACAGTATCCATTCTTCGCCACTGAGCAGATGCTCAGCAAGTTGTGGCTAGCTGTATTGCTTGCCTCGCTCTTGCTGAGACTACCGTCAATAGCGTTAAAAATAATACATCTCTTCAGATCTCCCCTAGTACGTTGAGGCGTACTGATACGACGCCAGGGAGCAGCTGCCATAGGGCCAAGACCCGGCAAGCCGGTAGTAACTATCCGCCCTAGCCTAGTCCGGATACACCAGCTACAAATTTTTCTTGGCGTAGTTGCTACAGCTGTATGTGGCTAGGGGCAGCTTACTTAGGCACCCGTCTGTAAAGGAAACAGCTGATCGTAGTAAAGATCAGATTGGGCGTCCATAGGGTGAGAAGTAGCTTCTTGCCCTTCGCTTCTGCCGCCCCTCTGGCAAACAAGAAAAGAGCGATGTATACCAGGGCCAGGACAAACCCCAAGGCAACCTGCAACCCCATACCCCTGCGCGCTTTGCGGGCTGATATAACTACCCCCATAAAAGTCAGGATCATCGCAGCAAAAGGCGACATATAGCGTACATACTGCTCTGTGAGAAAAATATGCACATTGTCCATGCCCTTATCCTTGAGCCGCTGAATGTACGCACTCAGCTCGGGCAGGGTCAGTGTCTCGTGCAGCTTAGGATGGACTACCAAGTCGTCCGGATATAGATCAAGCGCTATATCTAGTCTATCCCCCTGACTAACGTGCTCTTCTAGTCCATCAATCTTCCGATACACCCAGTCGCTGAAGCGCCACTGCCCGGCTTCTGCTATCCATTGCATTTGTTTGGCTGAGAGCCTGGATACAAGCCGGTTATGGCTGACGGTTTCTAAGGTCACCGCTGTGCCTACCCCGCTATAACGCTGGTAGTGACCTACATAGAGGTAGGTATCTGGCGCCAGCTTGATGTGCAAGTGCTCAGAGCTGCTCCGTAAAGGATGATCAATGTACGCTGTCTCAAAAGCCACCCTTTTTTTATTAGCATCTGCTAAGATCCAGCCCGTCAGTATAAAACTGAACAATGTGACGAATGCAGCCCCTATCAGGTAAGGAACGAGAAAACGCACAAAACTAACCCCACCGCTCAGGATAGCAATGACTTCTGTACGCTGTGCGAGCCGGGAGGTAACAAACACTGTGGCGATAAATATGGCGATAGGCATCACCATGTTGGCCACAAAAGGGATAAAAGCCTGGTAGTAACCGAGGATCTGCTGGTAGCTCAGCTGGTGCTTGATGAACGCTTCGTGCTTTTCTGTGATATCCAGTATCACGATGACGGCTACGACCAGCAGCAGCACAAAGAGGAACGTGAGTAAGAACTGCCTGAGGAGGTATCGGTCTAGGGTTTTCATCGCTATAGCTGCTGCATAATGTCCTTCAACATCTGGTTTTTCCAGGGCACAAAATCGCCGCTCAGGATGCGGCTTCTGGCTGTCTTGACGAGCCATAGGTAGAAAGTGAGGTTATGCCTGCTAGCGATTTGTGCACCCAGCATTTCCTTCGTACGGAACAAGTGGTGTAGATAAGCCTTCGTATAGTGTGTGCTCACATACCCCCCGAGCTGCCGATCAATCGCACTAAAATCTTGTCTCCACTGCTTGTTTCTGATATTAATCATGCCCTGCGTGGTAAATAACTTGCCATTCCGCCCATTCCGAGTAGGCATCACACAGTCAAACATATCTACCCCCAAGCCGATGCATTCTAGTAGATCTTTTGGCGCCCCTACTCCCATAAGGTAACGAGGCTTGTCAGTAGGCAAGCGCTCACAAACCCAACCAGTAATCTCATAGAGCTGGCCTGTAGGGTGGCAGATACCCCCAATGGCATTGCCAGGCTGGTCAGCTGCGGCAATCGTTTCAGCCGACTGCTTTCTCAGGTCTTTGTAAGTGCTGCCCTGTACGATGGGGAATAAGACCTGGTGGCAATTATTTTCGTTGGTTGTCTGCTGCAGGTGCGCCATACTCCTCTGGAGCCACCTATGGGTCAGTTCCATAGACTGCTTGGCGTAGCTAAAAGAACAAGGGTAGGGCGTACACTCGTCCAGTACCATCATAATATCTGCTCCTATGCTTCGCTGGATGTCAATGACTCGCTCTGGCGTAAAAGTATGCCTCGTACCATCTATGTGTGAGCGAAAGGTTACTCCCTGTGCTGTAATTGCTCTTCGCTGCGCCAAAGAGTATATTTGGTAGCCACTACTGTCTGTCAGCAGGGGCCTATCCCATCCCATGAACCGATGCAGCCCACCAGCTGCTTCTAACACCTCCAGTCCCGGCCGCAAGTAAAGATGATAGGTATTGCCCAGGACAATCTCTGCTTGTACATCATGCTGTAGCGCCCTTTGGTCTACGGCTTTGACGGTGCCGGCAGTACCTACGGGCATGAAGATAGGAGTGTGAATCTTGCCGTGGCTAGTCGTCATGATGCCGGCCCTGGCTTTAGAAAGGGGATCTACGTGTTGTAGTGAAAACTGCATGGCCTGGGTGAGTGGGGTAGCACCCCACACTTGCTGCAGATGGGGCACTACGGGAATTTGCTTTGGTTATGAACCAGCTGCCTGGTAGCTGCATAGCACCATCTGTGCATGCTACGAGAATCTTGTCAATTATCAAAGATAGCTAGTGGCATGGGTTTCTGCATCTACTATGAAGACTATCAGCTATTGTAGTAGCCTAGGGCAGTAGATAAAAGGGCATAGGATTTCGCTAAGTTGCTACTATCGAGGGTCAGGTCAGTAGGGAGGTGCGTCTATGGACGCAAGAAATTCGCAACTTTACGCTAAGGTCCAGCCCCCATGCTCAGTAAGTTCCTAGGCCCTAAAAATGGCTTCGCCTTTAAGCGTGTATACGGCACTGGGCAGAACAAAGATATGCTTACCAACTTCCTCAGCAGAGATACAGGTAGCAGATACAGTAGGCTTTGGGATGGAGCGGCGTGCCCAGGTTCTGTGCTGCCAAGGCGTATTCCAGGCCGCTATTCTCCGGCTAAGTGCAGCCTACCCTATAACCTAGTATCTTGCATAAGCTTGCTTAAGGTCTTATGCACCTATTGGGACGTTGCTCACTGCTGAGTACCTAGCGGGAACTTACTCCGATTGCCAGCACGTTGTCGATACTAAACCATTACTACCCCCAGCTCAGGATTGCTTATGCGCCACTGTTAAGGCCACAGATACTGCTTGGTAGGGATTCAGAGCCAGGACTACTGGGCCAGCTACTGCACCAACCAGGGCTCCTGATAAAGCC
>JBCCGO010000043.1:0-3623 GCA_039029235.1 Bacteroidota bacterium
AGCAACAGACGATTCATACCTCTCGTCGATATTTGAATATATTGCATCTTTAGAAAAAGAGGTAGGCAAAGAAGTATACCAGTTTATACAAGCAGTATTCACCAACAAAACAGCAATGATCATGACATACGGCGAACAACTAAGGCAAGAAGGAATGCACAAGGTATACAGCGGGGAAGACAAGAGGGTATACAGCAAACAGCGAAGCTGATGTTCCGAGATGGGGAGCCGATAGAGAAAGTTGCCAGATGGACAGGGCTGAGTGAAGAAAGCATTCGCAGTTTATAAATCACTCCGTCTCACCAACGGCGCTTAGGCCCTCTCCCCTCCCCTCCTCGGCCTAGGGGCCGCCTTCCAGGGGCCCTCAGCCCTCCCTGCACGCACTAGGGTTGCTGTAAGGGGCTAGGCTGGAAGTTGTGGGCTGCTGGGCCTTTGGCATCTTCCCAATAAATGCATAACTTTCACTGCGCTACGCTGCTGACATTATCGAGCCTTACTTCCGAGAACACAAAAAGGCCCCGCTGCTCATCCAGATCCTGCTCTACCACGGAGATCGTGCTCCCTATCCCTACCAGACTACCCTCCAGGCTTACTACGACCATCCCAAGTGGGGTAGCCAAGAGCTTACTTTCCGTTTCTATCTGGTAGACCTAACCCAACTCAGCGACGCAGCGCTGCTCAAAGACGGTCACCGCGCCCTGCTGGATATTTTGCTCAAGCACGGGCGAGATGGAGAATTTGAGCTGGAAGTGGCAGCCTATCTTCCAGTATTCCAGGGATCTCAGCACGACCCCTAGCCCAACCTACCCGGGCCTCATCTCCGGCTCCTCTAGGGCGAAAGCAACCAGGAGGATACACGACGGTGTATAACGTACAGGCCTGTGGATAAGTGGCGGGACCATGTGGAGTTGGTGGGCACTACATAACCAGTTAGCAAGAATCAGCCAGATAATCAACAAGGAGAGCAACTTCTAAACAAGTTTGTCCACAGCGATGCCGGAGCTGACCGAGGTAAAAAGTTGAGTACTCGTTATTTTTGTTATCCACACCGATGCCGAAAACACCTCTAATTAGGCCATATATCGGTGAAATAATGTGTGGATAATTCTGATTTTTTACACGACTTATCCACAACCGGACCGCCTGAGACACGACATTCGCCGTATTCCACAAATCCACAGCATAACAAAAACAACAAGAATAAAATCAATTACTATTATAGTTGTATAATTCTTGTGGATGATTTCGATGTTGATAAAATATTAGCAGCTCAGTCTACCCAGGGCCAGAAGTGGTGTCCATCTTTTTCCAAACCAAAATCGAGTTTCTCCGGGGCGTAGGACCTAGCAAGGCAGCACTCCTCCAGCAAGAGCTACAGATCGAGACCTTCGACGACTTGCTCCAGCACCTTCCCTTTCGCTACGAAGATCGGACGCAACTCCATACCATAGCCACGCTCCGGGAAGACCTACCTTACGTGCAGCTCCGAGGTTCCATTCACTGTATAAAGTCTGTCGGGACGGGCCGGAAGAGACTCACGGCCTCCCTGAAGGACCAGACAGGCGAGGTAAAGCTGGTATGGTTCCGGAAAATACAGTGGATTCGTGGCCAGCTGCAGCCCGATGCCACCTACGTTGTATTCGGCAAGCCGACCGTCTATCGCGGGCAGGTGTGCCTGATCCACCCCGAACTGACCACCACGGCCCACCAACAAGCGCTGTCGCAGCCCATACTGCCCGTCTACCATACGACTGAAAAACTGAAGGCACATCATTTAGACAGCAAGGGCATCTCAAAGCTGCAGCAGAATCTTCTGCGGCGACTCCCTCCGTCCGTCGCAGAAGCTGTCCCTGAGTACCTAAGGCAGCGCCATAAAATAATCGGCAAGCGGGGGGCCCTTCTTAATATCCACTTTCCCGAGAGCCATGAACGCCTGCAGCAAGCCCGCTTTCGCTTTAAGTTCGAGGAACTATTCTACATCCAGCTCCGCTTGCTGCAGCTGCGACAGGTGAGGCTGGAAAAATATGTAGGTGAGGTATTCAACGAGCTAAGCCTACTGAAACAGTTTTACCACAGCGGCCTTCCCTTCGGGCTGACCCAGGCCCAGAAGCGTGCGGTCAGGGAGATATACCAGGATCTACAATCGGGTAACCAAATGAACCGCCTTTTGCAAGGCGATGTGGGCAGTGGCAAGACGATAGTAGCCTTCCTAAGCATGCTGATCGTGCTGGGCAGTGGTGGGCAAGTGGCCATGATGGCTCCTACAGAGATTCTGGCTGAGCAGCATTATCGAGGACTGCAACGGTTCGCCGACTCTGTGGATATCCGTATCGCCATGCTCACAGGCTCTACCAAGCCCAGCGAGCGTAGCGAGCTGCTGGCTGCCCTGGGCCAGGGCTCCCTACAAATCCTCATCGGTACCCATGCTTTGATTAGCGACGTAGTCGCGTTCAAAAACTTAGGGCTTGCTATTATCGACGAGCAACACCGCTTCGGGGTAGCCCAGAGAGCCAAGCTCTCCCAGAAAAACCAGTCGTATATGCCCCACGTCCTCATCATGACTGCTACTCCCATCCCGCGTACCCTGGCCATGACACTCTATGGCGACCTAGATGTATCTGTCATTGATACCATGCCTGTAGGCCGGAAGCCCGTCAGAACGCTGCATTGCTACGATGCGCAGCGGCTGAGAGTCCTTCGCTTTGTCCGTGAGCAAATAGCCCAGGGCAGGCAAGCTTATATGATCTACCCGCTCATCGAGGAGTCCGAACAGCTAGATTATAAGAACCTGCTAGACGGCTATGAGAGCATCTGCCGCGCTTTCCCCACCATACCCATCAGCATGATTCATAGCAAAATGAGACCGGCGGACAAAGACCATGAAATGCAGCGCTTTGTGAAAGGAGAGACCAAAATTATGGTCAGCACTACCGTCATTGAGGTAGGCATCGACGTGCTCAATGCCACTGTCGTGGTCATTGAGAATGCAGAGTATTTTGGCCTGGCACAGCTGCACCAGCTACGCGGCAGGGTAGGCAGAGGTAGCGAGCAGGCCTATTGCATCCTCATGACCGACCATAAGCTCAACGAGAAAAGCAGAACGCGTATCGATACCATGGTACGCACCAACGATGGATTCAGGATTGCCGATGTAGACCTACAGCTCAGAGGACCTGGTGACCTCATCGGAGTACAGCAGAGTGGGGTGCTGGGGCTAAAGATTGCAGACCTGAGCAAGGATGGAGAGATCCTCCAGGCCGCCAGAGAAGCAGCCAAGCAAGTTATCTACCAAGATCCTGCGCTGATAAAGCCTGAGCACGCAGGCGTGAAAGCCAAGCTAGATACTATTGGTAGCCATACCCACCCTTAGAGTAGTATTGGCTAGCTTTTATGGGCAGGCCCCTGGCAGCGGCGCGCTGTAGAAACCAGGCACTGGGCGCTTGCCTAGCGCACGCTGGTGTACGTGCACCTCTAAATCCATAGCAGGAGCCAGTGAGGAGATCCTGAGGCAAGCCCAAGCAGGTGCTCACAAACTGCTGATGCTCTCGCGTCCCTATGGGATAGATGTAGAACAGAAGTTAGCCGAGATCGAGCTAGAACACGCTGGGTTTAATCAAGAGCAG
>JBCCGO010000044.1:0-3487 GCA_039029235.1 Bacteroidota bacterium
ATCAGCGCTGGAGCGCGCACTCCAGCAGCGCACGAACCAGGGAGCTGTCCTAGACAAAGGGCGTGACCTCCTACGAACTTCCATCGAAGTCACCCCCCTTGGTCGGAACTTGTCTTTCCAAGCCCGAGGCGGAGAGCAAGTGCGTTTTCACTACGAAGCAGACCAGTGGAGCGCCGAGGTATCTTCTCGGATAGGCGCTTTTGCTCGCCAGTCATTGCTGCCTGTCGTGTGTAGTTTGGGAGAAGATGTGGCAAGTAGCCTAGAAGTTCTCAGTAAGTACCCTAGCTGGCAGTGCCAGCGCCAGATTCATGTACTAGATAGGAATGTGTGCCCCACCCTTGGGGCAGTTGTCTATTTGGGGGAACTCGGTCTAAAAGGAGGCGGTGAAGGGGAGGCTTCAGGGAGTGGGGAGCAGCGGGATGAGCACCCAAGAGAAGCCGCTAGCCATCCAGAAAGGCTTGAGGCATTCGAGTCATTTCATACTGCAGCAAGTGTTGAAAACCAATCTCCTACTGCTGCTCAGCTGCTAGCCATTCAGGAGGAAGCAGGTTCTCCGCCTGACGAGGTGCTTCGAGACCTAGCATCAGATTCCCAGATCGGCCAGCAGCCTGATAAGCTAGCCGAGCTAGGAGGAGTGTTACTGCAGCTAGCAGCATCCAAGCAAGCAGCAGGGGCTTCTAGCCAAGATCTCTCCCCCTACACAGATGCAGCGATCCTCTACCAGCATGTGCTGAGCATATGTGCCAAGGAGCAAGACGCCTTGGATAGTCAAGAAGCATACGCGCTAGAAAACTCAGCTTATCAGGGGTTGGCCCAGCTTGAGGCATCGATGCTGTCCCAAGCCAAAGGAGCAGCCCCACAAGCCATAACGGTCGAGGAAGTGAAAGCTAGGATCAGTGCAGACAAGCAACGGTTGGAGACGCTACGGACCAAGGCTCGCTCAGAAGCCGAGAGACTGGCTATATTTCGGGACAAGCAAGGCAGCCAAGAAGAAGTGAGCTATGCAGAAGCTGCCTACATCGAGGGAAGTAAACAACTGTTTGCAGAGATAGCTGAGGAGAGCAAAAAATTACTCGCTGACTTCTACCGAGATGGCGAAGTGGCGTTGGGGCCAGCTCCATGCAAGTACACAGTCATGGGCCTAGGATCGCTGGCGCTGCAACAGACCACCCCCTACTCAGACCTGGAATTTGCCATCTTGATGGCAGATGCCCCGGATGAAGCAACAGCAGAAACCTGGAGGTCATATCTCCGAAAACTGACCCACCTGGTACACTTTCGTGTCATCAACCTGGGCGAGACAGTGGTACCCTTTAGCGAGTATGGAATCAGCCTAGACCACCTGGGTAGAAAAGGGCTCAACTTCGATTTAGGAGGCAAGACCCCCCTAGGCAGGAAGGACAAGGGCTACGAGCTGATCCAGCCAGTCACGAAGATGGCCGAGTATATGCAGAATGCAGGAGAAAAAATGGAGCAGACGGACAAACTGCTCCCCTACATCCTAGAGAGCACGTGCCACATATACGGAGATGATAGCTTGCATGAGGCGTACGAAGAGAAGCAGGATAGGTTCTTACAAACTCAGACAGCTTCAGGGAAACGCGAGTACCAGAGGCGCATAGCCAAGAAGTTGCTCCAAGGCACTGCAGACCTGAGCCGTCAGCAACCCGGCGATATTCCAGGCCACCGCCCTAGCCTGGCTTCTATCGATGCAGGCAAGCTGTACAACGTCAAAGAAGAAATCTATCGCCTGGCAGACCGGCTGCTCTATGGCCTGGCCATGTACTATGGTCTGCGTCCCCAGAGTGGGTGGGATGCAGTAGAGCAGCTGCAAAAAAGCGGCAAGATCAATGCAGAAGCCGATCGTCACCTGAAGTACATGGTCAGCTTTGCGGCCATGCTTCGTTTGGGGACCTACCTCCACCATGGACAGCAAAACGAGGAGCTGTCACTGCCCGGTGCCCAAGCCTTGGCAGATGCAGGAGCAGGATCCTCCCAAGCCGTGCATGACCTGCTCATGCTCCCCCCAGCAGCCCTCCAAGAAGATGGGAGCCTATTCAGATACTACTACACCGCCTTGCCATTCCATGAGCAGATGGAGGAATTTTTTGAGCTGCTGCATTTACGCCAGCAGCTGCGTGGCAAACCAGTATTAGGTCGAGTGTTGGAGGTAGTGTTCGGGGTTAGGGGGAAATACGCAGCTCCCGAAGAGGATACTCACTTCAAATCAGCGCCATTTTATGACACCAGCTGTGCAGTCAAGGTAGGCGTCTACCATAGACTGCAACAATATGACGCAGCCAAGGCATGTGCAGCCGAGCACCATGCAGAGGTGAATCAACGCTACTCCTATAACCATGCCAAGCTGGCTCGTTCCCACCACAACCTGGGGGTTACCTACTTCCACTTGGGTAGCATCGACGGAAGTTTTGAGCACTTTGACGCTGCCCGCAGTTTACTAGCAGGGGTATACCCAGCGCACCATCCAGAGATAGCCAAGGTCTTGCGGAGCCATGGGGTAGCCCATTATGCCCGCAAGAACTTCGCGAAAAGTTGCCAGTGCTTTGCTGAGAGCCTGGAGCAGCTACAATCCTTCTATAACGACAACCATCCAGAGACAGCCCAGCTGCTACGCAGCCTGGGCGAAGTGCATGAGGCCATGGACAACTTCGAGGAAAGTCTCCAGCGCAAGGCAGATGCTTTGGAGATGCTCCAGGCCTTGTACCCAGCGGATCATCCAGAGAAAGCCCGTGCTCTACTCAGCCTAGGAGATTCGTATGCAGCTTTGGGGCAGTTGAAGGAAAGTCAGCAGCACAAGGAGCAATCTTTGCAGATGTTCAAAGACTTGTACGGGAAGAGACACCCCGAGGTAGCCCGCGCCTTGCTTAGCCTAGGAGATGCTGATGCAGCTTTGGGGAACTTCACAGCAAGTGAGCAGCACAAGCAAGAGGCCCTGTCGATGCTTCAGGCTTTGTATGGAAGATCGCACCCAGAGGTAGCCCGTGCTTTGCTCAGCTTAGGAGAGCATTATGCAGCTATGGGGCGGTTGCAGGAAAGTCTCGAGCACAAGGAGGCGTCATTGCAGATGTTCAAATCTTTTTACAAAGATACCCATTCTGAAGTTGCTCAGGCTCTTAATAGTCTTAAGGATACCCAATCAGCCCGCATATTAGCCCTGGAAGGGACCAATCCTGTGAACGCTAGCGTAACCTCACTGCGGCCAGTTCGCACGGTTTACCCCCAGCCCCTCACCTTGCTCCCCACCCCCAAGCACGGCCAGGAACCAGCAGGGGAGAACACGCTACTGAGAAGATACTACCAAGATCCCAACTTTGCCCGTGTAAAGTCTCTCTTTGACGAGCAGCGCTCGAAGCATGTGAAAGATCTCGAGTGCCAGCTGATACTCTTTGCGCAAAGACTGAGGGAGGATAAGGGCGCAGCAGCGGGTCGGGAGGATCATGTAGCCAAGCACCACGAGCGGTTCGAG
>JBCCGO010000045.1:0-3427 GCA_039029235.1 Bacteroidota bacterium
AGTAACACACTTGCAGAGCGTGGAAGGTAGCATCTTCAAGATAAAGCTCTCTGAGGAGGAAAACCTGAAGATGCTAGAAAGGACAGACAACATACGTGGCTTGTACGTGAAGCTGGCAGACCGCATGCACAACATGCGCACGATCAGTGGCCACCGTACGCTGTCCAAGCAGCAGCGAGTAGCCGAGGAGACGGTTCAGCTCTATGTGCCGCTGGCAGAGCGGCTGGGGCTACACGAGGCGGCTCAGGAGCTAAAAAGTAGGTGTACGCAAGTGCTGAGTAGGGGGCCTCGTTAGCATTGTATTTCCCTTGACTCGTGTAGCGAATTAGTTACTTTAGTGAAAAGGAGAAAGATTCCTTTCAACATTATGAATCATGAATAATCTTAGCATAGACCATCTAATAGTTTATACCTTTCTAGCAATCACCCTGCTAGTGGGCCTCTGGGCAGGCAGAGGAATTAAGGATATCCGAGAGTATGCCATTGCCAATAGGATGTTTGGGACAGGGGCGTTGGTACTGACTTGGTTGGCCACAGATATTGCAGGAGAGACCGTCCTGGATATGGCTGGTTCTGTGAGGACAGAAGGTATTTTACAACCCCTGACTGTTTTAGGTGGTTGTGGTATTGCTTTGCTGATGCAAGCATTGTTTTTCGCCCCTAAGTTCACATACTTCAAGGGCTGCATTACCATGGGAGATGTTATCGGGCAGCTCTACAGAGGTCCTAGCCAAATAATTACAGGGTTATTGACCTTTTTTACGGCGCTCTGTATTGCAGGCATGGAGATTACCGTGCTAGGGATCCTGTGCGAGACGCTGCTAGGTATCGATTATCGTTGGGGGGTAGGAATAGGTGGACTGATATTGGTGCTATACACAGGACACGGCGGCATAAAGTCTGTGACCTTTACAGACATGTTTCAATTTCTAGTACTGATTGTTGTTTTGCCTGTGATTACGGTCACAGCCTTGGACTGCGCATCAGGCCTCAAACATGTACTCTCCCAGGTACCTAGTACTCAATTTCGCGTATTTGATCACCCTAAGGCGCCGAATTATTTAGCGCTGTTTTTATCAATCAGTATTTTTCAGTTTGCTTACGTTGACCCTGCTTTGATACAGAGGATGCTCATGGGCAAGACTAGACAGCAGTTACGCAATCAGTTCTTCATTGTTGCTTCAGTTGTATTTGCCTTGATGTTGACTTTATCACTGATAGGCCTTACAAGCATTGTATTATATCCGGAGGCTACAGATACTCCTATAGTACTACGCATTGTTAGCGACATTTTACCTGTAGGTATTAAAGGCTTGGCAATGGCGGGACTCTTAGCTGTCACTATGGCTACCTTTGATTCTTTCTTACATGCAGCAGGCCTAACACTAGTACATGATGTGATAAGACCTTTGTATAACCGCAGAGATGGTTCACTTAATGAGCTAGCTTGGACGCGTTATCTAACTTTTTTGGCAGGTCTTGTAACCATCGCTGTTGGGCTGATGCGTGCAGAAGATCTATACAACTTTGTTTTGATCTCCTATAAATTTACAGCGCCCTTGCTGGCTTTCCCCCTTTTTACAGGTGTTTTGGGGCTAAAGCCTGATGGACATGCTTTTTATATTGCCGGTGGGGTTGCTATCGTAGTGCTCTTACTGGCCGATTTTCTGTTACCAGCAGAGCTGGATAATTTTTCGCCGCTCATCAGTGTGGTGGCTAATGGCATCGTTTTTTTGGGCGTACATGTTATACGCAATAAAGGCTTTGCTATTGTTAGCCGTACGCAAGAAAAAGAGTTTCTGTGGAAACCACAGTGTGCCAACATCTTTACGCACTTCAAGCAATTTTTTCCAACACCTCGGCTTATAGTTAAGCACTCACAAGAGCAGGTAGCAAAGTACGGCGCCCCTTACATCCTGCTAGGAGTCTTCTATATTGTCAACTACATAGTCCCCTACTTCATGTGGGAGCATGATAGTGCCCGATCGTATACCCTCATGCTCTACTTGCGCTTTATAGGTGCTATGGCCTGTGGCTTGCTGGTAGTCAAAGACAAATGGCCCTCATTTCTTGTGCCTTACCTACCTATCTTCTGGTACTGCACACTGCTTTATTGCATTCCTTTCACCAATACAGTCATGTTTCTCCTTACCCAAGGCAGTGTAGAGTGGCTCATCAATGTGGCTATCGCCATCATGTTCCTCATTGTGCTTGTAGATTGGCTGAGTTTCGTACTGCTGACTGTGGCGGGCATAGCTTTAGGCTTTTTGTTCTACACGCAGGTGGTAGGCCCCCTAGACATTCAACTAGACTTTAGTACACGGTATTTACTGGTCTATCAAGGTATTTTTGCCACCCTCATTGGCCTGCTCTTTGCCCGCAGGAGGCAGCAAAGAGCTGAGCAGCAGCATAGAACGCTGCAAGCTCGGGAGCAAGCAAGCCAGGCCCAACTCTCCCAGAGTGCTGCCCTACAGGTCAAAACCTTGAAGACCCTCGAGGATGCCAGCACGCAGAAGCTCCTGCAGGTAGTTAGGAGCCTGCAAACCTTGCCTACTCGTGGAGAAGCCACGGATAGACTCCAAGCGACCATCACCACACTCGTACCTATAGCCTTCCAGCTGCAAGGCATCAATGTCAAAGCCACAGACTACTTACGGCTACAGAGCAAGCCGATAGTCATCGACCAGTGGCTGAAAGAGTTGCGTGACCAGTTTCGTGCGTACAACATAGGGCAAAGCATCCGTTTTATCCACAGTGCCCAACAAAAAGAGCTCTTCGGCGATCCTGAACACCTGGCCACCCTTGCCATCAAGAGTATCGCTGCCTTACAGGAGCAATCCACAGGCGATCAGGAAGAAGAGCAACAACCGCTCTTACTGGGGCTAGAAGACACCTGGCTACACTACTCGCTCCCGGATGTAGCGACTGGCTATGTGAAAAAAGTACAGGCCCTACGCCTGGTCTTCACTACCGAGGGTAGCTTGCCAGCCCTAGCACCGAGCTACCAGCCTGACTTGACTACTTCTCCAGTAACTACTGCTACGACTACCCAAGCACTCGAACAAGTAGCTAACGAGCGGATCGTCAAGGCCCACTATGGCTATGCCAAGGTAACCCCGAATACGCGGTGCTATGTGATCCCCGTTGACCTCCGAGAGGTCAGGCCCAAAGACATGGACAAGTCTTATATGGAGCTCGGGGTAGCCCCTGTGCGTGCCAATGACCACTACAAAAGCGACCAAGTAGATGCTCAGGCGCAAGAGAAAGCGTTTCTCGAAGCTGTAGCGCAGCGTAGCAGTGCAGACATAGGCTTGGTGAAGACAGCGCTAGAGCTAATCAAGTGGTACCACGGTCCGGTAGCCAGGCATTCAGGGGAGCCCTTTTATTTACACCCCCTCACGGTAGCACAGATAGTTCTGGACTACAA
>JBCCGO010000046.1:0-2762 GCA_039029235.1 Bacteroidota bacterium
AGCCTCGACTATGACCTCCGCAACGGTGTTTCGGCTCTCCGGAAGTTTTAGGTTGGTCATTGGGCCATTGGTCGGCGGCCTAGGTCCCCATCGGCGGAACTACGTCCCGCCGATGGGGTGGCCAAAATGTCCTAAAAGTGTCTTAATAATGCCTAAAATTGTACATTCTTCTCCAAGAGCGCATCCTTCCATCTTACCCCGCTCCTGCCCCCCCCCTCCTCGGCCGGGGGGCCACCTTGCGAGGGGCCCCCAGACCTCTCCTATGCGTACTCGGGCTGCTGTAAAGGGGTGCTCGGCTAGGCCAGAAGGTGTAGACTCCTGGGCCCCTTGCATCATATTCTAGTAAATGCGTAGTTTTACTACTGAAAACTTAGCTCACCATAGGTAGCTTCTCAGTAAGTTCGCAACGGCGCTTAGAACTTCTCCCTCTCCCTTCTCGGCCTGGGGCCACCTTCCAGGGCCCCTAGACCTCCCCTGCCGCTACGACGCCACAAGGCTCTTTACTAAAAATCTATCCTTATGCAGGCCCAAAAGCCTATAATAGTCAAAGGCACACGCGATTTCAATGCCAAACAGCTTGCTCAGAGAAACCACATCTTCGATACCATCAGGCAAGTTTGCCAGCGCTATGGTTTCTCGCCACTCGAAACACCTACGCTAGAGTCTCTATCTACCCTAGCAGGGCAGTACGGCCAGGAGGGGGAGCAACTAATTTTCAAGGTACTTAACTCAGGAGACTTCTTAGCAGAAGTAGATAGAGAGACCATTGATGAGGGCCACAAGGCGCTAGCACCTCAGATTACCGAGAAAGGGCTTCGCTATGATTTAACAGTACCCCTGATGCGATACGTAGCCATGCACAGGCAGCAGCTTATCTTTCCTTTTCGGAGGTATCAGATCCAGCCTGTATGGCGAGCAGATCGCCCCCAAAAAGGTCGCTATAGGGAGTTCTATCAGTGCGACGCAGATGTAGTAGGCACACCCTCGCTGATCTGCGAAGCAGAGGTGCTAGCCATGGCTTACCAGGTACTTCAGCAGCTGGGTATCCGCTCATTTACTATCCAGCTCAATCACAGAGCTATTCTCAAAAGTTTAGCTGCACTCATCGGTAAGGCAAGCCAGGAAAATACCTTTTGTATGGTCTTAGATAAGCTGGATAAGCTGGGACAGCAACGCGTTTGGGAAGAACTCATCCGCAAAGGATTCTGTCCAGAATCGCTAGATCAGCTCCAGTTTATTTTTAACCTGCCACCAACCAACCAAGCCAAGCTCGAAGCACTCAAAAGTCGCCTCAGCCAGTCTGAAGAAGGACTACGAGGCCTAGAGGAAATTCACCAGATACTACAGTATATAACAGCCCTAGGCGCAGAAGACATACCCATCACGATAGTACCCACACTAGCTAGGGGACTGACGTACTACACAGGAGCTATCTTCGAAGCCAAAATACAGTCTATTAGTATAGGTAGCCTAGGAGGGGGGGGTAGGTACGATCACCTTACAGATCGTTTTGGCATGCCTGGCCTCACTGGTGTGGGATTCTCTTGGGGGGTAGATAGAATCTATGCCGTGATGGAAGAACTTGGCTTATTGCCGCACGATAATATAGCTACTACCCAGGTTATGCTGACAAACCCAGATAAAGAGGCTGAGCAACTAGCTTTGGCCATTGCAACACAACTGAGAGCGCAAGGCATTAGTGCTGAGATCTATCCAGAACAAGGAAGATTAAAGCAGCAGCTTACGTATGCCAACAAAAAAGATATACCTTTTGTTGTGATCATAGGTAGCGAAGAAAAAAAAATGAGTAAGTTTGTACTCAAGGAGATGCGTACAGGAGCACAACACATATATACCCTGGATGAGCTGATAGCAGTGCTCCGGTGATTGACCTACCTTCCAGTAAACCGATCACTATTATGCCAAATTTTGTAGAGCTTTATAGTAAGCTAGAGGGGGCCCAAGCAAAAATCAAAGAGGCCCAAGAAAAACTCCCAGCGGTAAAACAAAAAATAGGAAACCTACGGGCTACTCGAGAGACAGGAGGTGGCTTGGTTAAAGCCACCGTTGATGGCCATAGGAAGTTACTCAAAATCGAGATTAGCCCAACCATCATCAATCCTAGCGACCAAGAAACCCTCCAAGATTTAATCTTAGCCGCCAGTAACCTCGCCACGGAAGATATAGAAGAAGAAGCCTCAAAGATTATTATCCAAAGCGCCGCAAGTACGCTAGGACCCATCAAGAGAGAGTGGATCATATAGATACGCTGGCAATCGTCTTATTCAAGATCTGGAGCAGCAGCCCCATCAAGCCTCTGTTCAGTATAATCCAACACAGCTTCCTTAACCCTGCACCAAGACTTGTACTATCTTGCCCAACGATAGTGTCTCAGAGTAGCGTGTAGATGCAAAGCACGGCCGTCCTAGGGAGCCTGTCGCCGGCTAGATCAGCCAAATAAATGCAAATATTTACACCACTCACATTTTGGTTTATATTTTAGGCAAAATGTAAAATGCCTCTAGCAATTTATAAGCCCCCTTATCGGCCTGGAGGCCACCTTGCCAGGGACCCCCAGACCTCCCTGCCCGAACTAGGGCTGCTGTAAGGGAGAAGCTGCAGTTGCAGTCCGCTTACTCATCTGTATCATCTGCTGGGTAAATGCTTTAACTTACCCGCAAAGCCAGTCAGCAACTTATTACCCGCTGGATCTACAAGCACCGAAACGATAGCTCTCCATGAACAAGAAGATCAAAACTCCG
>JBCCGO010000047.1:0-2576 GCA_039029235.1 Bacteroidota bacterium
ATATGAGCTCCCTTTGACATCTTTGAGTCCGAGGCTGATGACGGGGAATTTTCCTTGGAACTTCATGGATGCTGGATCAGAACTGATCTTCAAGGGTTCAAGTAGCTTGGTGTCTCCCAAGTCCAGCTCTACTTCTCCGCGCTACTACTCTCCTCCAAGAATTCCTGGATAAACATGCTTTTGTCGACAAACACATTACTGGTTAGCAACAGCTTAGCGAAGCTGTCTGTACCTATGCATATTTTGAGCTTGGTGCTCATGGCAGTGGAAGTATTTTGTTGCATGGTTAAAGTTGCTCGAGCTTTTCTCGACTCAGCCCCGTCCACTTCTTAATTTTCTCCATAGGCTCCCCATCCTCAAGCATCTGCTTGGCTGTCTTCTCCAAGCCTTGCTGTATGCCTTGTTCTAAGCCTTGTTCTAAGCCTCTTTTCTCTATTTGTTGTTTAGTCGTTAACATAGTCTGTTTGAGTTTATTGGACGTTTTTTCAAAGGCTGCTAATAAGTCTTCTTCCTTGTGATGGCCTACTTCTAGGAGATACTCTATAGATCGCTCAATATACTTATTCTCTGCTAGTTGTTGAGCTATCTCAGGATGAGCTATCAGCCACTGAGGAAAGTGCGGATTATCCCCGTGCTTCATAAAGACTTCTAGTATGCTTACTTCTCCATGTTTGGATAGCTCTTCGTCTGGAATCTCTTTTACCACAACGATCTCATCCTTGACTAAGAGCTTATCAGCTAACTGACTCCGGGTAAAGTAGTCAGTAATGCTTCTTTCATAGGGATAAGGTGCTGGCCCATTGTACCAGGTAATAAAATAAATAAGCGCTGGTTGTTTGTGCTGCTTGATTGCCTTCTTCAGTGTGCCGAGTTTATATTCGAGCCTTCTTATGGGAAGGGTCCTATCTGGTTTCCTTTCGTGATTAAAGATGATAAAAGCTTCTTGTTGGTTTTTAGTAAATACGCGATAGACCACATCGGCATAGATTTGTTTGTTATGCTCTCCCACTAGTGCCGTGTCCCATAGCTCGAGGGTATCCCAATCCATTTCTTGCGCTACTTCTGGATTAATGTGCTGCGTTTTAAAGAGCTTTTTAGCGAAGTCTACGTTCTCCATCAAGGCCTTGATGAATCTATCGTGGGGTTGGTTCTTTTGTTGCATCTGACTGACTGATAAGTATCTAAGAAGCTATATCGTACTCCTAAAAATCTTCGTTTAAAAGCTCTAAAAGGGGCAGTAGAGGTAGTTTTGCAATAGTCTAGCAGCAACTATTTCAAGGCGTTAATCTAAGAAGTTGCTCGAGCTTTTCTCGACTCAGCCCCGTCCACTTCTTAATTTTCTCCATAGGCTCCCCATCCTCAAGCATCTGCTTGGCTGTCTTCTCCAAGCCTTGCTGTATGCCTTGTTCTAAGCTTTCTTTAATCTTCCTTTTACTCTTTCTCTCTATTTCCTGGATAGCTGCCTGTGCCTCTTCATGGAACTACCGCTCTAGTTCATAGGACAACACATACTTGTTGCTCCCTTCCAAGCGTTCGAGTAGCCCACTCTTGGCAAAACTGAAGTAACTATGCTCAGTAATAATGACATGGTCTAAGACAGGGGTATCCACTAGCCTACACGCCTGAATCATCTTATCTGTAAAGTCCTTGTCCTTTTCTGAAGGTTCCAAGATTCCTGAAGGGTGGTTATGGATCAGAATCACCCCTTTAGCTTGCTTTTGTAAAGGAATGGCCAAGATATCTGCGGCCCTAGCGCTCACCCTATTGTTAGCTCCTAAGGCTAATAATTCTAGGTTCAAGATTTTGTTGGCGTTGTTTAAAGCCAGCACCCAAAAATGCTCTTTATCCCGATCCATCTTGTGCTCTCTCTTTAAGACCATCTGCATGATCTGATAGATGTCTAATGGATGCTCAATAGTAATCTTATCTATTTTGAGGCGGATTTTTATGATTCTATGCGTTCTTTTTTCAAGGCTCCCGTCATCAAGGTCAAGGTCGTAAGAGTATTCTGTATGTATATAAATACACATTTTTAAATACTCGCTACGTTACCATAAAGTTAGTGGTGAGGTGCAAATTTGACAATAAATGCGTATTTATACACATAAACTATTTTATATGTATTTTGAATAGTCATGAAAATAGTCGTAGCCAATTCCAAAGGCGGGTCCGGCAAGACCACCTTAGCCCTAAGGCTAAACTGACATGAGTGTCATGGCTTCGGCCGTGGGGGGGGCGCGGCTAGTGCTAGCAAAGTCTTTGGTCTCGAAGCCTAAAAGACAGCGACGTACAAGGCTGTAAGGAACAGGCTGGCATTGTATTGAAAGTTTCGCGCTAGCATGTGCTGGTCTATCTTCCGCTGGTGCTCTACATGGAGATAGATATACCCTTGTCCTCCTTTGAGTAGCGCTTGATAGGTAATATCGGTGTAGAGAGTTCTTTGTCCTATCGGTCTTCTAGCAGTGTCAGCAATAGTCAAAGTGCTCCAGTCGATTGCATGGAATAGCTGGGCTGTCAGATAGGCCTGGAAGAAGGAGACAGCTGTTTTTACATCTTCCATGACAGTCTGGAAGAAA
>JBCCGO010000048.1:0-1507 GCA_039029235.1 Bacteroidota bacterium
AGTAACACACTTGCAGAGCGTGGAAGGTAGCATCTTCAAGATAAAGCTCTCTGAGGAGGAAAACCTGAAGATGCTAGAAAGGACAGACAACATACGTGGCTTGTACGTGAAGCTGGCAGACCGCATGCACAACATGCGCACCATCCATGCCAGTCCCTATGCGAGCCAGCTGAAAAAAGCCCGAGAAACCTTACAGTTTTTTGCACCCCTGGCCCAAGGCAAGCTCAAGCTACCAGCCGCTGCCGAAGAGCTTAAAAAAAGAAGCCTAGCCATCATGGCCAGCCAAGTATCTGGAACAGATAGCCGAGCCTAGTAGGGACGCTGCCAAGCCCCCTCCCTGCCCAATATTGCTCCTTACTAGTGCTAGGCAGCGTAAAGCCCATAACCGTGCCGACAGGTCTGTCTCAGGTATCGGGCGATCGCAAAGAACTACGCTACCTGGAGGCTTTCCGAGAAGATCGACGGTCATATCTTTGGAAGCAGCGGGAATGAGCCAGCCAGTCTTGGCCCCATAGCGTAGCCTAGAGAAACGGGCCGACCTTGAGACCGTGCTTGTACCTAGGTAGAAGCACTAGCGCACCAGGTGAGAATCTTATGGAGACTTGCTGAAAAGTTCTGCGATCCTATCCTTGGCAGTAGGGGCCGAAGAGTTAGTGCGTCCTTTGGCCTAGCATAGCCCAGAACTATGAACTGACCGCGAGAAAGCGCTTGTACTTAAGTACCAGCGCCAGCCACCAGGTAAGAACGTGGGCTTGCCAAGAAGTTCTATTGCTATATTTAGTCTGAATCTAAACTTAGCTAGAAGCGCTGGCTTATTATTTTGTAACTTTAACAAAGTAAACTTAGCTTGTAGAAGAAACGATTAGTGAATCCTTGTAACAACCCCCAAACCATTAGAACAGTGAATACTAGAAACATGAAACAAACTAACTGCTATAGCCAGGGGCAGCGACGCTTGGCCAGGATATTATTTGCCGTATGGCTGCTCACGAGCTACAGCCCAGACAGCACGTTTGCCGCCCCCGAACCTGCGAAATCACTAGTGCCAGCAGCTACAGCCAGCCCAAGCACCCTGCCACTGGCCAGTACACCCCCCACCCCGCAGCCTGGGAGTATCTTGCAGTTGCCCCCAGCCTCCCCAGCCTCACGCTGGGGCAGCAGCGTAGCCAGCAGCCCAGCCATAGACACAGCACCTCAGCGCCAGCCAGCTGCTAGCCTACACGCCAGAACGATTGGCAAGCTAGTGGGCCACTTCTCTGGGCCTAGGACGCAGATAAACCTCAGGACCCAGGCTGGGCCTGTAGCCGAGGGCGACGAAGCAGGTCCCAGTAGCCTAGAGGCCACCTCCCCCCCAGCTACCCCCAGTACCCTCGCAGAGCTCATGAGCCAGGAAGGTGTGCCAGATAACGACACCCTCATTGAAACCCTCAATGCTGCCCCACCCGACAAGCAGTACCAATGGATAGACGCTGCTATACAATGGTTTACTAGCCAACCGATCGAAACC
>JBCCGO010000049.1:0-1262 GCA_039029235.1 Bacteroidota bacterium
GCGGCGGGGACGAGAGAGGAAGTAATGCTTACCGTTTTGGATAAGGTCCAGGGCGAATTGCGTCTTGTCGACATATACTTGTCCTTCTGTAATGATCTCATGGATACTTTGAATGCCAATAGGTAGCTTTTTCATGGTTGTGGGTCTTTAAGGGGGGGGGTGGTAATGTAAAGATAGCAGATGTTGGCCGCAAGAAAGCAAAGGCCTACTGCTTAGCTGCATGAGCTAGCTTACGGAGCAACACTCCATGCTCATCGAGGAGCTTCCCTTGCCAATGAGCAATATCACGAGTGGTAGAAGAGAAGCTAATACCCATCACTACGATCTTTTTCCCCTGCTCTCTGCACCTTTGACTGTATTCCTGATCCAGGGCCTGCTCCAGCGCCATAGCAGCCTCCTGATCCACCTTGAGCTCAAAAATATAAAACATGCCTGCTAGCTGACAGAGTATATCAATACGGCCTTGGCTTGTGACTACCTCGCCTTGGGCATGGATCCCTGAAAGTTCTAAACAAATCAAGAAAAGTGCCTGATAGAACCCTTCCTTGGCATGTTGATAGGCATGATAAGGAATCTTGGCCAAGTGGGTATTGATAATCGAGACAAAGGTGTCTAGCTCTAAAGCGCTCAGGGATGCTTGGAGTTTCTTAGCCAAGCGATGGACCACCCAGGAGTCGAGCTTTCCCAGTGCTGCTAGCATAGAACCAAAGAAAGCGTCTCTTACCTCTTTATTGGGAAAGTCTAGCTGATAGGCATCCAACGCTACGTTGTAATCTTGAATAGTGAGATATCCTGTCTGCAACATGAGGGCTGGCAAGGGGGTTGTATCTACTGCACTGATATCGGAAAGCCTGCTCTGGGTAGCGAGCATCTGACTTAACGAGATAGCTTCTTGGGGGCGTTGCTTTATTTCATGTAAGAGGAAAGCCGGGGTACCCGTGGCGTACCAGTAACTCTTGGGCTTTTTTTCATCGAAGTAGTTCAGCGTAGAGAAGGGGTTGTAGACATAAATTTTCTCGCTTGAGAAGCGATAACCATTGTACCAGGCCTTGATCTCTGCTAAGACCTCTTCCTCACTGGTAGACTGGCCCTGTGCGTTTCTCTCTTGTGTAATAGCCTGTACGTGCTCGGCAAAGTATTGCCCGATCTCGTCTTGGGTATAGCCCATCATAGCAGCATACCTGGTATCCATGCTGATGTCTTTCAAGTGATTGGCCTGGGAAAAAAGAGAGACCTTAGAGAACCGACTGATCCCTGTGATA